>CABXOR010000012.1 GCA_902513935.1 uncultured SAR324 cluster bacterium | reverse complement strand
TTCTAACATTTTCTTCCTAACCTCAGATATATCACCAAGACTACCTGTGGGTACAATTATCGTCTGGGGTTTTTCAGACTGACCAATCACAGGAGAAGAGAGAAGAAGTAAGGAGATGAGGATGATGAGTATGTGTTTCATGGTTTATTGGTGTTCTACTTGGAAGGTAGGAGAACATTCTTTAGTTCTTTCCACTTTTTGTCAAAATTTTACTTCTTTTTCTTCATTTTCCATTGATAGTGTCCGTGATATAACAGTTTCATAATCTGGAGGACAACGACAATCGGGATAATCCATATAATCGTCTCAGAAGTAAAGTTCATAGTGGTTGGTTCTAGGAGCAACTTAATTATAATTCTTACATCATGAAAATCATTGTATTCAACAAATCTTTTGGAATAACACTTTCTGGATAAGAAGTTGTTTCTTTAAATCCATATTTTTTGTAAAGAGATATTGCTGAAGACATGAAATGTGCTGTATCCAGATAAAACTTTATGCTATAATGCCCTTGCGATTCACTATCTATAAATCATTAGTCTTACAAAAACATAAAGAGACCAAAATTGAAAGTAATGAATACTTAAATAATATAACCATATGTTTGGTTCAATAATTCTTAAAACACTTAAGATAAAAATAATATTTATTATAACGGCAATTGAGTAAACTATATGGACAGCACCACTTGATACAAAATCTGAAAAATTAATTACTTTTTTAAAAATGGATATCAAATAAAAACATAAATAATGTAACAAATATCATTGAAAGAACAATTAATAGATTTATTAATTCAAGTAATTCTAATTTAAATATAGTTACTGCATAGAAAGGGGCATAACAAATTAATGTAGCAATTATTGAAGTTGAAAGCATAACCGCAAAACGAATGGAATCTTGAGTATTCCATTCCCCCGAACCTCTTCGACCCTACGAAATAGCAATTACCTGAAAACCAATTTGTCCAATTACTATTTCACCAAAAAAAGTTATTGCCTCAAAAAATTCAGTAAAACTAATCATAATCTAAATCCTTTTGTTATCGAAAATTAGTTGGAGGTTACAATTCATTTTATCTTTTTCAATTAACCAGTTTGGTTTCAAAATCCGCAGGCATCGTTATCTCTAACATTTCTAAATCATCAGAGTGTTCAATTTCTTCGTGCTTTATGCCAGGAATCTGATTGACGCAATCACCTTCCTTCAATTTAAATTCACCTTCATTTTCATATTTGAAAATTACCCATCCTTTAAGGATATATACCATTTGAAAATCTAAGTTATGAAAATGTATTCCAGAACCATCTTTTTCATGACCAGATAATGCCCTTATTACATGGGCATTTACTTTTCCATCGGTTGCATCTGAAATACCTAAATCCCTGTATTCGAAGAATCCTCTTAATCCATCCGAATAGTCACCATCATTTTTATGAACATTGAATTTCATATTTCCCCTAAGTTATAAATTAACTTTTTAGTTTTAGGTTTCACTTAGGCTTCCTAACTGATTAGTTTAGGAGAACTCCATATATAACACCAATCGGTTTGTTTTACAAGGAAGTGGGAAGATTGTGGAGGTTCTCTGACTCTGTGAAGAATTAGTGGGATTTTACTTAGAGGGTGTCTGACTCTGTGAAGAATTAGTTGGGGGTTACTTGGAGGAGATGATGGGGTTGGTTTTTAGGGTTTCTTACTGTTTTACTCCACTCACCCATTTTCCTATGATGTTTCCGTCTTTGTCGGAATGTGTGATGTTCCAAGGTATATTTTCTCTGAACTCACCTGCTTTTTTTCTTCCATAAGCATTAGTCAATGTTCCTTGACCATGATATTTCCCATCCTTAAACTCCCCCACATACTTCTTTCCTCCAATGGGATACGTGAGCGTCCCCATACCATTTGGTCTCCCATTTTTAATTTCCCCCTCATATTTCACATTCCTCTTCTTATTACCATACTTAGACCATTCATATTCACCATTTATCCAACGTTCAAACAAAACCCCCTCTTCTTTCCCCCCAACCAACTTCTCGTCCAAACCCCTGAAGGTGATACCCGAAAGAAAATTTGGTGTCCCAGAGTCTCTTGAAGTCCATGAAATCCCATCTGATGAGGTGAGTACCGTCCCATTTTCCCCAACAACAACAAATCTTCCTTTACCAAATGATCCTCTATTAAGATGAAATTTAGTTCCCGTATCCATTGATTTCCATCTTAAAGTATCTATTGAAGATTTTATTTTCCCATTATTTTCGAATGTTAAGAATTTCCCATTTTTATAGATAATATCATTTATATGATTTAATCCTGACCTTTGCTGAGTCCAATTAATCCCATCTTTTGAAGTGAGGATAGTTTGATCAAATCCAACTATAACAAATGTGTCACCTCCAAAAGTTGAACTTTGAAGAGGACCAATTTGATTTGTGTTTTTTAAGGTTCTTTTAGTCCAAATATTACCGTCTAAAGAAGTCCAGATGGTTCGTTCCCAACTGACAGTCACGAAAAGTCTATTCCCAAAGGTAACTCCTTTGAAATCATCTGTTGTTTTTGCAACAGAATCTCCATACATGTCCACTTTAAGGTTTCTGGATGTCCATTGGGTTCCATCCAATGAGGTGAAAATGGTTCCTTTATCACCAACTGCTACGAAAAGTCCATTTCCATGACCGATTCCAAACAACCATGCAGAAGATTTATGCCCGTTTAAAGTCCCATACCTTGAAGTCCATGATATACCATCTGAAGAAGTAAGAATTATCCCTTTACCACCAACTGTAACAAACATTCCATTTTTATTAGTTATTCCATGAAGATGTTCGGATGTTCCTGATTCTCTTGAAGTCCATGATATTCCATCTGAAGAAGTGAGAATTGTTCCCTTATGACCCACCGTCACAAACATCCCTTTCGTCTTATCCCCTTCTGTTTTCTGGACAACAGGTTCTTGAACTTTCTTTGGAATCTCAACAACCTTAGGTTCTACCTTTGGGATTGTGACCTTCTTCTCAACTACAACTGGTTCAACCTTCTTTGGTGGTTCTTCTTTGACCACATCCTTCACTCCAACCAACTTCTCTACCAAACCCCCGATCATATTTCTTAGTTCTTTTGTCTTACATCCTTCGCAGTACTCTTCTTCAACTCTTTTTTGATTCAGATCATTCCAAGTTATAGAAATATGAGTGTCACCATCTTCTGACATAAGATTCATTTTAAATGCATTCTCTATCTGCAGGATTTCTTTAATCATCAGAATGCATTGGTCCTCTGTACATTCATCTGCATCCATTTCCTGAAATGCTTGTTCTTGTGCTTCTTCAAATAACTCTTTCGGAACAATTGCAAAGTAGTCATCAAGTTTGGATTCAAGTGTTTTCTCAAGAATCCCAATTCTTACTTTGCTTATTTCACCTAGACTACCTGTAGGAATGATGATGGTCTGAGGTTTCCCCGACTGACCAAACAGAGGGGAAGAAAGAAGAAGAAAGGAGAGAATGATGAGTAGGTGTCTCACCTGGTTTCCTATAAGTGGATTAGAAGAACCCAATATATAACACAAATCGGTTTGTTTTACAAGAAAGTGGGAAGATTGTGGTTGGAGGGTTGTCTGATTGTGAAGAATTAGTGGGAGTTACTTGGAGTTCCTCTGACTCTGTGAAGAATTAAGTGGGGGGTTACTCACAGGGGATGATGTGAGTGACTGGCCTTTTTAGTTTTTGTTTTGAATGGACAATTTTGTGATCCAGTTCAAATTACTAGGGTTGGTACTGATCATTCTGAGAACGAGACTGTATAAAGATCACTTGCTGTTGGAGTAGATGCATTATCCCATGTTGTTCCATTGTCGGTAGATCTCAAAATGTTTCCTGACAAACCTGTTGCCACAAATGTATTGTTTCCGAATCCAACGTTTCCTCTAAGTTTATTTGACGTTGGAGAAGTCGCATTCTCCCAATTTGACCCATTGTCCGTTGACCTCACAATTGTTCCTGAACCACCCACTGCCACGAAGGTATTGTTCCCGAATCCAACTCCTCCGTGATAATAAGCACTTGGAGAAGTGGCATTATCCCAAGAAGAACCATTGTCTGTTGATCTAACGATGGTTCCTGATTTACCAACTGCCACAAAGGTATTGTTTCCGAATACGACTCCATAGAGTAGATTTGCTGTTGGAGAAGTCGCATTATCAAAAGATGACCCATTGTTCGTAGATCTCACAATGCTTCCATTATCACCCACTGCCACGAAGGTATTGTTTCCAAATCCAACTCCAACGAGAGTATTTGCAGTTGAAGAAGTGGCATTATCCCAAGTGGTTCCATTGTCCGTAGATCTCACAATGTTTCCTGACACACCTGTTGCCACAAAGGTATTGTTTCCGAATACAACTCCTGCGAGATTATTTGTTGTTGGAGAAGTTACATTGTCAAAAGATACTCCATTATCCGTAGATCTCACGATGGTTCCATTATCACCAACTGCCACGAAGGTATTGTTTCCGAATACAACTCCTGCGAGATTATTTGTTGTTGGAGAAGTTACATTGTCAAAAGATACTCCATTATCCGTAGATCTCACGATGGTTCCATTATCACCCACTGCCACGAAAGTATTGTTTCCGAATACAACTCCTGCGAGATTATTTGTTGTTGGAGAAGTTACATTGTCAAAAGATACTCCATTATCCGTAGATCTCACGATGTTTCCTGAAGAACCTACTGTCACGAATACTCCAGAACCTGAAGAGGTGTTGGTAGTGTCGTCGTCGGTGGTAGTGGAAGAACCACCATCACTACTACTGCAGGAGTATATGGTAAGACTAAAAAGAGATAGGGAGAGAATAATAAGTAGATTCTTCACTTGGTTTCCTAATTGGTTAGTTTTAGGAGAACCCAATATATATCATCAATCGGTTTGTTTTACAAGAATGTGGGAAGATTGTGGAGGGGTTCCAGCAGTGGATGGTGTTTGTGAAACCAGTGAAATTGTGAAAAGATAATTGATAATCAAATGAAAAACTGATTAAGCACCAGAATTAATAATGACTCTTAGTATAGACCATATTGTTTTAACAGTTAATGACATTGACAAAGCAATTAAATTTTATTGTGATGTTTTGGGTATGACTTTGAAAGAGTTTCAACCTGTTGGTGGTGGAGAAACAAGAAAGTCTCTATCTTTTGGCAATCAAAAGATAAATCTACATCATGTTAAATCTCCATTTAAACCTCATGCAAAAAACCCATTGTCTGGGACTACTGACATTTGTTTTCTAAGTACAACACCACTTCAGAAATGGCAATCAATCTTCTTAATAAATGGAATTGAAATAGATGACGGACCTGTTAAAAAGACTGGGGCAACAGGACCTGTTATGTCTTTGTATATTAGAGATCCAGACATGAATTTGGTTGAAATATCAAATAAGATTTAGAAAATTACAGTTGAGAAGATGTTCCATTTTTTTATTGGGGGTGTTTTACAAGAATGTGGGAAGTGTCTTGATTAGAGCAAACATTTACCTTCAAAGAAGTTTCAATAAATATCTTCAATAGAACAGAAAAGTCAGATATAGTAAGGGGGGAGATTGGAACTAATGGAAAGTTCTCGTAATTGGATGAGGATCTTCAGTTTTGTCAACCTGCTGAGATTTGACCAATTTTAAAAATGACAAAAAAGAGTTTCAAAGTAGTTTCAAACTTATTAAATTCTTTATAATATAAATATATTATAAAAATAAAACTATTGGTTGGGAATGAATTGATGTTCATGGGAATTATTAGCAACAAAAGTAGAATGAATGCAAAAAGCTTGTTTCCGGTTAAAAGTTGATAGAAAAATCGAAAGGGAATACTGTAGCTTACTAGAATTCATGACTCACGAATTAAATAAAAAACTGGGAATTAAAATTTAAAATAAATTAGAGATGCTGGATCAACGTTTTTTTGCCAACATAGATTGGGTTCTATGCTTTTTAGTTTTGTTGATTTGCGGTGTGGGTTTGATTGCACTTTCCTCAGCAACAGTCGGTACGCCGGGGCAGGAGGATTATTTAATTCAGCAGGTTTTTCGTATTTTAGCAGGAATTGGAGTAATTATTTTAGTCCAATTGGTTCACTATCGAAATTGGGCACGCCTGGGTTTTGTCCTGCATTTGGTAGTAATTGGGTTACTGGTTCTCGTGCTGTTTTATGGTACAGGTGGGCCTGGGGCACCTGTACAACGCTGGCTGAAAGTTGGGCCCTTTTTTTTCCAACCTTCTGAGTTCAGCAAATTTACGCTGGTGCTGGCACTTTCACATCATTTCAGGGACTTCGAACAGCCTAAAGGAAACTGGCTTTGGATGATTTGGCCTCTAGCTTTAATGGCAGTTCCAGTGGTTTTGATTGTCAAACAGCCTGACTTGGGTACAGCCATGTTACTCATGATCGTTTTCGTACCAATCATTTTTTTGATGGGAATTCGTCTCAAGACTATTTTTATCCTGATTATTCTCGCAGTGGCTTCCCTACCCATAGTTTGGATTTATGTTCTAAAATCATATCAAAAAGGCCGTATCTTGACTTTTCTAGATCCGGAACGTGATCCTCTGGGGTCCGGCTATCATATAATTCAGTCCAAAATTGCTATCGGCAGTGGTGGGGTGCTGGGTAAAGGATTTGGCGAAGGAACACAGGGGCAACTGAATTTTTTGCCTGCACACCACACTGATTTTATTTTTTCTGTATTTTCTGAAGAGTGGGGATTTTTTGGTGCAATGCTGGTATTGATTCTGTTTTTAACACTTGCATTGTGGTCATTGGCAGAAGTGCTAAAATCAAAAAATTTTGTAAGTGCCATCCAAATTACCGGGATTGTCGCAATATTCATATCACATGTATTGATCAATATTGGCATGACAACAGGATTGATGCCGGTTGTAGGTGTTCCACTTCCATTTTTTAGTTATGGCGGTTCTTCAATGCTCTCCATGATGTTTGGAATTGGCCTTTTACTGAACATCAGAATGCGCCGTTTTGAAAAACAATAAATAACTTAAACTCCTGATTCTCAGCCTTAATTCCTTCTTATTGTTACGATGGTTCGTCTTCGTTTTGCTCCAAGTCCCACAGGATATTTGCATGTGGGTGGTTTACGTACTGCTCTTTTTTGTTGGTTTTATGTCCGTCAACAAGACGGTAAATTCATTTTCCGTATAGAAGACACTGATCAAAAAAGGGTGGTCGAAGGTGCCGAAAATGATTTGATCAGAATGTTGGAATGGGGAGGTATTGATTTGGACGAAGGCCCCGGAATTGGAGGAGAATCAGGTCCTTATCGTCAATCAGAGCGCGTTGAAATATACAATCGCCATGTCCGGAAATTACTTGATGACGAAAATGCATATCATTGTTTTTGTTCTGCGGAACGATTGGAAAGACTTAAAGCAGGACAACGTGCGAAGGGAGATACTCCGCGTTATGATGGATTTTGCAGGCGCCTGTCAAAGGCTGAAGTCAGTAGACGGCTGGGCGAGGGTGATCAGCATGTTGTAAGGATGAAAGTACCTGAAATTCCGGAAACACTGTTGCTTGATGATTTAATCAGGGGTAGTGTCTCAATTGAAACCAGTCAAACTGAAGACCAGGTTTTAGTCAAAAGCGACGGCTTCCCAACATATCACCTGGCTGTCGTAGTTGACGACCACTTGATGAATATAACGCATGTTGTACGAGGTGAAGAATGGCTTTCTTCATTTCCAAAACATTTGCTGCTGTATCGGTTTCTGGGCTGGGATCCTCCCCGGTTTGCACACTTGCCTTTAATCCTTAATCCTGACAAATCCAAACTCAGTAAACGTCAAGGTGATGTTGCCGTGGAAGACTTCCGTTCTCAAGGCTATCTTCCGGAAGCACTGGTCAATTTTATTTCTTTGCTGGGCTGGTCACCTGCGCAGGATCAGGAGTTGTTCTCACTTTCCGAACTGCTGGAAGAATTCAGTTTTGAACGTGTTAACAAATCCGGAGCTGTTTTTGATCGGGAAAAACTTAACTGGATGAATCAGCAATATATCCAAAATTTAAATCTGGAAGATTTCCACCAGCGACTTCTTCCATTCTTAGCAGAAACGACTTATGCCGGCGAGGATGATATCCTGCTCAGGAAAGCAATAAAAATTCTGCAGCCCCGTTTGGTGACGCTGGCAGAAATTGGTGATCGTCTCTCATTATTTTTTGACCAAAATCCGGCAGCCACTGATCCGGAAGTAAAAACCCTTCTGCGGAAGGAGACTTCAAAAGAAGTGCTTTCTGTTTTTATCAAGCAGCTGGAATCAATTGATAAATTGACTGAAGAAAACTTTTCTAGTGTTGTGAAAAATATTCAAAAAGAGACAATGATCAAGGGTAAAGACCTGTGGCTGCCTTTGCGTTACGCAATTACTCTCGAAGCTCAAGGTCCGGATTTAAAGCTCATGGTTGGTTTTTTTGGGAAGGAAAAATGTTTGCACCTGGCACGTCATGCTCTGGTATTATGACACCTAATAAAAGGCAAATAAAAACAGTAACTTTGCAGATAACTCAAAATATAAATGATAAATGCAAAAAAGAATTGTGGCTGGGAAAAATATTGTCTCAATCCACTATTTCTGTTGTTTTTCATTCTATTATCTTACTTTTTATAGTCTTTCCTGGAGTCGTTAATGCCGTTCAAACCCAGGATCAATTAGTTGCTGATTTTGATTACAAGCTGGAAATAACTACGGATAATATTGCAGCACTGGTCCTTGGAAGTAAAAAGAGGAAGGTAATTACTGTGATTGATTTCTTTAATCATGAGACTCAGGAGAGGGACACGAAGACCGATTTGCTTGAAGAAAAATTTACAGATTCTCTCTATAAAAAACTACCTGATCAAGTAGTTCCTTATTTTGAAATAGTTTACCTGCGTTTGGAATGGAGAAGTACTTTCCCTGAAATAAAGCATGATCCGCTTACAGAAGATATAGCAAAACTTACGAACGCTGATTGGTTGCTTACGGGAGCTCACCAGACAAACGACGGTTTGCTCTCAGTCAGTTTGGAACTTTATGATTTGAAGAGTGGAGACCTGCTTTGGCAAAAAGTAGTTGGAAAGGATAGTACAATTGAAAATGATCTTGAAAATAATGTACAGTTGGAAAATGGACTTGAAGACGAGATTTCACAAAAATTCCAGCATAACAGTTCGCTTATTCCTACTCAAAATGACACTCAGCTTCCTAGTCCTTTATTCCCTCAAATTACTCAAGATCCGGCTTTGGAGCTGAAAAAAACAGGTGAGTATGAAGGGAATATTGTGTCTGCTCTGATGTTTGAAACGGTTAAAGAAAGACAGGGATATCCGGATGGAATGGTATTTATTAATGAAGGCGAATTTTTGATGGGTAGTGATCTTGGCGACGAAGATGAACTACCGGATCATTTGGTTTTTGTGAAAAGTTTTTATCTTGACCAGCATGAGGTGACAAATGCAGATTACAGCAAGTGTGTAGAATGTACACGGGGACATGGAGGCTTTGACACTATAGAACCTCAGCAACCGGTAGTGTATGTTGATTGGAAAAATGCAGATGCTTTCTGTCAATTCCAAAACAAGCGTTTGCCGACAGAATCAGAGTGGGAATATGCGGCTCGTGCAGGAAGTGAGAAAAAGTATGGTTTTGGGGATAATATTTCATTGCTAGAAACCTACGCCTGGCTGAAAACAAACACAGTAGATAAAGGTCTTTGGGGAGCAAAAACTGTGAGCAGCAAAAAGGCAAACAACTGGGGACTGTACGACTTGTATGGCAATGTTATGGAATGGGTGCAAAATTATTACAAACCGAATTATTTTGCCTCCATTCGTCAATCCGATAATTCCAATGATCTGAATGTTCCGGAAAATGAAAAATATCCGCTCCGCGTAGTAAGAGGCGGTGCATGGGGAGGACTTCACGGAGCCGGCACTCCAGAGGGTTTACGGTCCGCAAAACGTTATGCTTTTGTAGAATGGACACGTTCTTTTCAAATCGGTTTCCGCTGTGCAATGGATATTCCTGAAAAAAATTAAAACTTTTGAATAAAATAATCAACCCTCCTTTTTCCTTGATTGCTGATATTGATTATGTCTGATATTCCAGTTGGAGCAAAGGTCCCGCCATCCAGGGCAGAACTTACTGAAGTACCGAATAAGCCTCTAGTAACATCTAAAGTAACGGATTCTGCATTTGAAAAGGTTTTGCCTTTCAGTACAGATTTGGAACTGCGTGACCGTTATATTAATTTCTTTGGAGGATTGCGCCTGGGGAAATTGCTGGAAGATTTGGATCTGATTGCAGGAGAAGTTGCCTACAAACACACAGAAGGTTGGGAACGAGGTATGACAATAGTCACAGCTGCATGTGATCGTATTGATTTATTGGGCGAATTGCGCAGTGATTGTGATCTGCAGTTGCTTTCCAGCATCAACTGGGTGGGACGCAGTTCACTGGAAGTTGGAGTTCGTATTTCGTCTAAAGAAGGAAAATCATGGGTAAGAGTAGCCCGTGCATATTTTATTATGGTTGCCCGGTGTGAAGGAAAAGCTGAGCCGGTGAATTCATTGGAACCAGTGAGCAAGAATGAGCAACGGCGTTTTAAGCAGGGAGAGCAGCGTCAGCAGGAACGTCGGGCAATAGTGCAAACAAGTTATCTTCATAACACACCTACGGCAGAGGAAAGCCATGTTCTGCATGATCTGTTTTTACGGATCAAGAATAGCGAAATAGAAGGTGTACCCATGCAGGAGTCAATTCGGCAATCCACATTGTTGATGCACCCACAGTCCCGCAATGTACATAACAATATCTTTGGAGGGTACCTGATGCGGGAGGCTTTTGAACTGGCTTGGAATATTACTTATCTTTTCTGTAGAAAAAGGCCGCAGTTTGTCAGCATGGATCACATGTATTTCTATAAGCCGGTTGAAATTGGTTCAATTATTTCGTTTACCGGAACAGTTGTTTACACGGTTGATAAATCATTGATGGTTGAAGTTGTGACAGAGGTCATTCGACCAAAATCCGGAGAGACACAGCTCACTAATGTATGCTATTTTACCTTTAATGTCCTGGATGATTCCGGAAAACCGCAACAGATTCCGGTCATTTTACCAGATACTTATGAAGAAGGTTTGAAATATCTTGATGGAGCAAAACGCTTTAAACTTGGTGAGAAAAAACGTACATTAATCAAAAATTAGGCACTAAGAAAACAGGAATTGAATCTTATCCAGTGTCATTCCGGGTAGCAACGAGGAGCCCCGGAATCCAAGGGAAACCGCTGTAAGTCTGCTGGATCCCGGGTCAAGTCCGGGATGAAAAGGAAACTTTTTTATAAAGCACTGTAACTCTCAATCACGATCACACAACATGACTGCTAAATTATGATCAGTACCTCTCAAACATCACACCTCGACTCCATCGATTCATTTCTGGCAATGGAGGTTTTTGCCAAAGCACAGGCACTTGAGGCCCAAGGTAGAGATATCATACATCTTGAATTTGGTGAACCTGATTTTACTGCACCTCCGGCTGCAGCAGAATCTGTCAAAAAAAGTATGGAGATTAATGAAGCTGGATATACCTTTTCTCAAGGTCTGGAGGAGTTGCGAATTGAAATTGTAAAAAAATACGCAAATGATTACGGAGTCAAAATTCTTCCGGAACAAGTTCTTGTTTCCAATGGGTCATCGCTTTTGCTCTATTTGGCAATTCGAATACTTGCTCCACCCGGAAGCCAAGTTATTCTCACTGATCCTTGTTATGCCTGTTACGAAAATGTAGTACGGCTGGCTGGTGCAGAGCCTGTTATGATCAAGTTGAAGCACGAAGATGGATTTCAGTTGAATGTTGATGATCTTAAAAAAAGAGTGACGCCTAAAACCAAAGCCATGCTCATAAATTCACCAATGAATCCTACCGGTGTGGTCTTTTCTTCTGAAGTGATGACGGCCCTCGCCGAATTGGATATTCCGATAATTTCTGACGAAATATATGCGGATTTGAGTTTTGAGGATCCTCCGTGCAGCTTTTTAAGTTATTCGCCCCAAACGGTGGCAATTCATGGTTTTTCTAAATCTTACGCCATGACTGGGTGGCGCCTGGGATACATGATTACTCCACTGGAATGGATGTCTGCGGCAGATCGTCTGCATCAAAACCTGATGATTTCTACAACAAAGTTTGTACAGGAAGCAGGAATATCCGTTTTGCGTAAAAGTGCAGCTTACTGTGAAAGTATGAAAACGGAATTTAATCGCAGACGACTGTTTGTTTTGGAACGCATGTGTGAACTTGGAATGGATCTAGGATATACTCCAACAGGTGCGTTTTATGTGCTTTACAAGTATAGTGATTCCGGAAAATCTTCTCTGGATCTTTGTCATGAAGTGCTGGAAAAAACGGGTGTTGCGATTGCACCCGGACGGGATTTTGGCCTTGGAGCGGAAGGTTTTGTCCGGATCAGCTACGCCCAATCCATGGAAAACTTAGACCGTGCCTTGAATCTCTTAGCGGAGAGTATGTTGTTATGACTGCTTCCATCACACGCTTTGTCCAAGAAAGTGAAGCAGGAAAGAGGTTAGATCAGCTGTTGACAGCTTTGGATGAAATAGTTTCACGTGCACAAGCACAGCGGCTTATAAAATCCGGTAATGTTTTACTAAACGGAAAACCGGAATGTGCGCCTTCGCGGAAAGTACGTGCAGGACAGGAAATTTCAGTTACAATTCCTCCGCCGGAATCAACGGAAGTTCTTCCGGAAAAGGGAGTGCTTGATATTTTATATGAAGACGAACATTTAATCGTTATCAACAAAGCCGCAGGAGTTGTGGTTCACCCTTCTGCAGGACATGCTTCCGAAACTCTGGTTAATTTTTTAATTCATCATTGTCTCGATCTTTCCGGAATCGGAGGAATTATGCGTCCCGGAATTGTGCACCGGATCGACAAAGACACCTCCGGAGTTTTGGTGATTGCAAAAACGGATGATGCACATCTGCATTTGTCAAATCAGTTTAAACAGCATTCAGTCAAACGGCAGTATCAATGCCTGGTTTGGGGTGTTCCGGAAAAAGAACATGGAGTGGTCAACGCGGCTTTGGGGCGTCATCCGGTGCGGCGAAAGGATATGTCAATTGTTGAAAACGATAATCCGGAGGAAAGCGGCAGGGAGAAAGGAAAATCTGCAGTAACGCACTGGCGTGTTTTGCAACGTTTTGAATTTTCCGCATTACTGGCCTGCCGCCTGGAAACAGGGCGTACCCACCAAATTCGGGTACACCTGACTTCGATTGGTCATCCGGTAATTGGTGATCCGCAATATGGGAAATCGCCTCTTAAGCAGCTTTCAGGGATTCCCACAGAATTAAGTCAGACGCTTACAAATTTTAAGCGTCAGGCTTTGCACGCAGAAATTTTGGGATTTGAACATCCTGTTTCCGGAGAATGGCTGGAATTCAAGGCACCCTTTCCGGATGATTACAAGATTTTACTGAAAGCAATTCAGCATGATTAGTTCGAAAAGACAGATCAATATCGCATGTCTTCAAACCCGTCCAAGACCGGATTTTAAATCAGCTCTTGATGAAGCAATTGTACTTGCAGAAGAGGCGATAGAAGCCGGAGCGGGAATTCTTACGCTACCGGAATATTGCGGCGGGTTGAAAACAGAAGGTTCTGCATTTGCTCCACCATTTGCAACTGAGGAGAATCATCCGGTTTTAAAAGGTCTCAGAGACTTTGCAAAAAACCGGAAAAAATATCTGCTTATTGGTTCAATTGCTATAAAGGGTCCCGCGGAAAAATTTTTGAATCGCAGTTTTATTATTGATGATTGTGGGAACATCATCAGCCGCTACGACAAAATCCATTTGTTTGACATCACACTGTCGGAAAAAGAATCATTTCGTGAAAGTGCCACTGTTCATGGCGGTCAGAAAGCCGTAATTTGCCAAACGCCATTAGGATGCTTCGGACAGACAATCTGTTACGATTTACGTTTCCCACATCTTTATCGTGATTTATCACAATCAGGCGCAGAGATATTGTTTGTTCCTGCAGCATTTACAAAAAAAACAGGTGAAGCTCACTGGCATGTCCTAAACAGGGCGCGTGCAATTGAAAACGGCGCTTTTGTGGTTGCACCATGTGCTATTGGTAAGGTTGATGGCGGCGGTGAAAGCTATGGTCATTCATTGATCATCAATCCCTGGGGTGAAATACTTGCTGATGGAGGAGTAGATTCAGGATTTTTCAATGTAAATATTAATCTGGAAGAAGTTAACTCTGCACGAAATCGAATTCCAAGTCTGAGTCATGACAGAGCATTTGAGTTTTAGACTGGGGAGAGGTTACAAAATACTTAACAAAAATATATATCCTAACTAGATTTAATCTGTCCAATAATTTCATGCAGGCTCGTATTATCTTCAACCTCAAAACTTTGTGAGTATTTTGTCTCAATCTGGTCAATAAACTCAACAATTACCACCGAATCTGCACCACAATCCAAAATAGGCTGACACAAATCCGGTTCCAGAGAAACAACTTTTTTAAAGAGTGCAACAATCTCATTTTTCAGTGAAGGTTTTGTTTCGCCAGTTTCTGAATCTACCTTGTCCTGTGAACTTACCAGTCGCTCTAAAAGTCCATCAAAATGTTGTTCTGCAAAAGTTTGACGGTTTCGCAGGTGTTTTATTTTCCCACTGGAAGTTTTGGCAATAGTACCAGGTTCCAAATACAGGCGCTCGCTTGGAGTGATCTGAAAATGTTTCCCGACGATTTCAATGATTTGCTGATCAATGGAATTCAAAACATATTTACGGAAAACATCCACGTCTTTAATTAATTCAGCACGAACTTCCACAGCAACCGCTAAATACTCCGACTCATTTTCTACTCCTGAAGCATAAGCCATCAAGCATCCCGGCCGTAATTCTTCTACTCTTGAAAGCACTAGTTCGATGTCATGCGGATAATAATTTCGTCCTCGAATGATGATGATGTCTTTGATTCTACCCGCAAAATAAAGGTTCCCCTCCCAGAGCAGTGCTGTATCACCGGTTGCCAGAAATGGTTGTTCTATGCCTTTAATATTTTGTAGAAAAATTTCTTCAGTAGCCTTTTTGTTTTCATAATACCCCTGGGCAACAGAGGGGCCGGTTACCATCAACTCTCCTACTTTCCCTTCCGGAAGTACTTGATTTTCTGCACCTTTGATAACGATTTCGTGACCTTCCATTTGCGAACCCAAATTGACAAGTATCTTTTTGTCTTTTTCCGCAGCATCCTCGTCCAGTAGTTTAACCCGTCCTTCTGTTTCCAAAACATGCCGATCAACGCAAAGTCCATGCAGACCCGTTTTACTGCCTGAAAACATGATCACTATTTCCGCCATACCAAATCCGGGACGGATTACATCCGGCTTTAATCCACATTCTGCAAAACGCTCATTAAATATTTTTGTTGGTAAATAATGAACTGGTTCAGAGCCGTCTGTTACAGAAACCATGCAGGTTAAATCGAGTTGAGCAAGTTCGTCATTCGATATTTTTTTCATACATAAATCGAGGGCAAATGGTGGAACGTAGCTGTGCGCACACTTGTACTTTGATATCGCAGTTAGCCAGCGCAGTGGCTTCTGGATGAAATGTGCAGGTGTCATCAAAACCACGAACCCTCCGGAATAAAGTGCTCCCATCAGCCCCGCGGCTAAACCAAAATCGTGAAATAGTGGCAGCCAAACAACGGTTCCGTTTTCCTCTTCCAGTTGCATAAATTTGCGGGCTTCTTCCAAATTTGACATCAAATTATTGTGCCCAATCATGATGCCTTTAGGAGTTCCTGTACTTCCGGAAGTGAACTGTAAATACGCAGTGTCAGTAGAATTAATTTCGGGTAGAGAATATTCGCCATCCTTTTCTGAAAGAATTTCTCCTGCAGACGCAATTGCAAGTCCGGCAAAAACTTTTTGCAGTTCCGGAGGCAACTGGTTACGTAAAAAATCCACCATCAAGTTTGTTGCAACCAGTAAACTTGGTTTGCTGACTTTTAAAGTCGGCAAAAACGTTTCCAGATAGGCCGCCATGTTTTGCGGTCCTGATGGTTCTGACAAGGGAACTGCAAGAATTCCTGCATACAAACAGCCGTAAAAAACTTTGACGAATTCCAGACTGTTGGGAAGAATAACCAGCACACGCTCACCTTGTTTAATTTTGCGTTTTTGCAGGGCTGTGGCAACCTGACGGGCAGCGTAGTCATTTTCCTGGTAAGTCATGGAACTGGAAGTTCCGCTGCCGACAACCGGGTTCTCTCCATCTTCTAGGAAAATAACACAGTTTCTGTCCGGATGCTCCATTGCCCTTTGTCGGGCCACATCTACTATGTTTTTATATTTGTCTACTGGCATAATTATCTATGGGCTGATTGATCTGCAAATTAAATTTATTTTTCTTTGCAGCACAGTTTAACACATCCAAGAGTGGCCTCAATGAAAAATATTCAAAGACTGAGAGCTATATAGAAAACGGTTTTCGCTTATTGGATTAATTTAACTAAAAACTCCAATGAAATATCCACTACATCTTTAAATTCCCGGTCGAGAATGACTACATGTCTTGATTGTTCCATCCAGTGTGATTCACGGACTGCAGATTGAACTCCCTGTAAAATAATGTCACCACTATTTAAATCTACAGTTTGATCCAAATTTGCCTGAATCATCAAAATAGGTTGATATATGCGAAACAGACTGAGCTTAGTTTCCGACTGTAATTTCAAAAGTTGAACCCCTGCTTTTAAGGGATTGACTTTGTAACCCTGCCATGGCATTTGATCGCTGTTCTTTTCTATTTTCTTTGGGATGGCAAAAACAAAAGGTGAAGCTATGACCATTATAAGTTTTCGGAGGAAAGAGGAAGCCAATCGCATGGCCGGTGCATAAAGTAAAAGGCCTTTTATTTCAGGATGTTCACTGGCTAAGTGAAGGGCAAGTAAAGCTCCTGCTGATTCTCCTCCCACAAATATTTGAGAACATTTTCCCTTTAATTCTAAATATGCTTTTTCGCTGGCTTCAAGCCATTCTGTGCGTGAAGTCTCATTCAGAATTTCCGGTGTTCTTCCATGACCTGGAAGCAGGACTCCTGAAACAGTAAATCCAGCATCATGGAATCGTTTTGCCAGGGGTCTTACCTCTGCTGTGGTTGCAGTTAAGCCGTGCAGCAGAAGTACTCCGATCTTTCCACCATCCCAAAAAAATGAATCTCCATCCAACTCTGGATTGAGCAGGTGATGCTCACCGGTATTTGCTGATTTCAAGACTTGAAGATTTTTCTTCTTATTTCTCATTTTCTTTCCTGACTTCGATTGTTAAGCAATAGGCTGAGCTGAGTAATGCGTTTTGTCTTGATACAATTTTAAGAAAGATATACAATTTTTTATTTATAAATCCAAAACAGTTAGAAATTTAAGTACAGTTATTTATGATTCAAGTTCACTCACTGAGCAAAAATTTTAACAACTTCCTGGCAGTCGATCAAGTCTCGTTTGAAGTTAAGAAGGGTGAAGTCCTGGGTTTCCTTGGTCCAAACGGAGCAGGTAAATCGACAACCATGAAAATGCTGACCTGTTTCATTCCACCAAGCTCGGGTACAGCAGAAATTTGTGGTTTCAGCATTTTGGAAAATCCTCTGGAGGTTCGCAACCAAATCGGATACCTTCCTGAAAGTGCTCCTTCTTATGACGAAATGCTGGTTGGAGAGTTTCTCAGTTTTGTTGCAGAAATTAGGGGATTCAGTGGAAAAGAAATAAAAAGACGGGTTAGCATTGTGGTCGAAATGACTTCACTTAGAGAAGTTGAAAATCAAATGATAGAAACTCTTTCAAAGGGCTTTCGGCAGCGTACAAGTTTGGCACAAGCATTAATTCACGATCCACCTGTTCTGATTCTTGATGAGCCGACTGATGGCCTTGATCCAAATCAAAAACATGAGGTACGTACCTTAATCAAAAATATGAGAGAAGACAGAACTATTTTGATTTCTACACATATTTTAGAAGAGGTTGATGCTGTCTGTACACGTGCCATGATCATTTCAGAAGGTCGGGTTGTGGGCTATGGAACACCAGATGAATTAATGTCTCAATCTCTTTACCGTAACTCCGTTACAATTAGTGTGAACGCGGAGGATCATATCCCCTTGATGAATGATTTTAATAAACTCGATTTTGTTTATTCAGTTGAACATCTTTTGGAGAAACGTCAGGGACTGGTTACTATGCGTTTGTTCCCACAAAATAAAGAATCCATTACGCGTCAGCTTGAACATTATTTATTCTCAAAAAAGATACCTATTGAGCAGTTTGTAGTAGATCGAGGGCGAATGGAAGAGGTCTTTAGAAAACTTACGACCAATGGCTAATAACTGAAGGCTGACAACCTGTCATTTTACTTACAACAGAAACTGAAATCTAAAAGCATTGTCTATGAACGGATTTTATCCAATATTCAAACGGGAACTGCTGGCATACTTTCGTTCGCCGGTGGCCTATGTTTTCATCATTATATTTTTGGCAGCAAATGCAGGTTGTACTTTTTTTCTTGGAAAATTTTACGACTCGCAGCAGGCAAGTCTTGAAATCTTTTTCCTCTTCCTTCCCTGGCTTTATTTATTTTTGATCCCTGCAGTCGGTATGCGTCTCTGGTCAGAGGAACGTCGTTCTGGAACTGGAGAGTTGCTGCTCACTTTTCCAGTAAGACTTACAACTACTGTCTTTGCAAAGTTTTTTGCAGCATGGTTTTTTATTGGAATTGCTTTGCTGCTCACTTTCCCAATGGTTTGGACAGTTTATTTTTTGGGAAGTCCGGATAAGGGACCAATCATTACCGGATATTTAGGCAGCTTTTTGATGGCGGGTTCCTACCTTGCTATTGCTAGCTTCACCTCTGCTTTGACAAAAAATCAGGTAATCAGTTTTATCCTGAGCGTCAACATTTGTCTGGTGCTGGTTTTGTTAGGATGGGGTGTTTTAGGTGACACTTTAAATTCGGTTTTTCCTGTCTGGATCAGTGATTTCGTCAGCCAGTTTAGTTTCACCACACACTATGACGCGATTCGTAGAGGAGTGATTGATCTCAGGGATATAATTTATTTTGTATCTATTATTGTCATTATGCTGATGTTGAATGTTGTGGTTCTTGAGTCGCACAAAGCATCCTGATTTAACACAGAACTCATTTTATTTTTAACTTATAATCTACTTAAAAGAACTTTGAACTATAAAACATAATGAAGGAAGTTTCGTTACCAAGTACCTGGGGCAGTGTTGTTCTGTTGTTGATTTGTCTAGTGGCAGTAAATTTGATGGCTCATTTTTTCCCGTTACGTTATGATCTGACAGAAGAGCGCCTTTACACAATTTCAGAAGGTTCAAGGAAGATACTGGCAGGATTGACTGATCCAGTCAGGATAAATTTTTACTATTCCAGAAACAATTCTGAACTGCCTCCAAACTTCAAAATTTATGCACAACGTGTACAGGAACTTCTTGAAGAATATGTTGCACTTTCAAAGAGCATGGTAGTTCTGAAAATTTTGGATCCAAAACCAGATACTGATGAAGAAGAGTGGGCACAAAAATATGGAATCAAACCCATTACTCTGCCTTCGGGAAACACGGTATATTTTGGAGCGGTGATTTCCATGCTGGATCAAGAAATGCTACTGCCATATTTTGATCAGCGTCGGGAAAATTTTTTAGAATATGATATTTCCCAGGCCATTCAGAAAGTCGGTTCTACCTCAACTTCCAAGGTTGGTCTGCTGAGTGTCTTGAATCTTCAGGGAGGAAGGTCAATGATTCCCGGGCAGCCTCCAGCACAAAAATGGGTTTTTCTCAATGAGTTGGAAAAATCAGTAACAGTTGAAAACCTGGCTTTGACAACAGAAGAGATTCCTGATGATATCAACCTGTTGATTGTCCTGCACCCGCGTAGTTTCAATCCACGTTTGAGATATGCAGTCGATCAGTATGTATTGCGTGGAGGGCGTCTTGTAGTACTGCTGGACCCAAATGCACGAATTGATATGACATCGCCTGCAAATCAGTTTGGTCAGCAGCCACAACTTTCCAGCGATCTCCCTGAACTACTCAAGCAGTGGGGTGTGGACTATGATGTAGCCAAAGTAGTTGGAGACCGTCTGCATGCTACTCAAGTGAATACAGGGCAGGGTGTGATGAGCTTCCCAATGTGGATGACTTTCCGCTCCGATTCGCTGGATCAGAAACATCCAATCACAGCCCAGCTGGAAAATCTGCTTTTCGTTGAGGCAGGTTCCTTAAAAAAAGCTGCTGACAGTAAAACCGAATTTACCCCTTTGCTTTCATTATCAGCTAAAAGCGGTTTGATCGATACTTCCCAATTACGGTTTGTGGCTCCGGATCAATTGTCTAGAGATATGAAAGTGGATGGTGAGGCGAAAGCAGTAATGGCAATAACAACCGGCATATTTTCAAGTGCTTTTCCGAATGGCCAACCTGTCAAAGAAAAAAAGAATCCGGAAGCATCTGCAGCTGGTGAAGAAAGTGAAGAAGAAACACCGCTGAAGCATCCTCATTTGCTGGAAGCCGCAGAGCAAAATTCAATTTTGCTTTTCAGTGATGTTGATTTTATCTCCGATCAGTTTTCTGTACAAAAACTTAATTTCCTCGGTCAATCAATTATCCAGCCGAGAAATGACAATCTGAATCTAATGCTCAATGCCGCCGAACATCTATCTGGCAATGAAGCTCTAATGAGCATTCGTTCAAGAGGACGTTTTTCAAGGCCTTTCACACGTTTACTGGCCATGCAGCTGCAGGCTCAACTTCGTCATCAAACTGAAGAAAAACTCCTTCTTTCTCAGTTGAAGGAAGTACAGCAGCGTTTGAATAGCCTGCTCGAATCTGCCGGTGAACAAGGACAGTCAGAAGTGATTTTGCCTCCGGAAGTTCAGGTTGATATTGAGAAGTTCAGGGAAGAGGAAAGGCAGGCACGCCGAAAGTTGCGGGAAGTCCGTAAAATTTTGCGTCAGGATATCGAGCGGTTGGGGCAGGGATTGCTCCTGCTGAACATGCTGCTCGTACCACTAATCGTCGGAATCATAGGTCTGATTGTTTACCGACTCCGCACAAGACGGCGGCTCAAAACCATCCGCTAGTTTGGATCTTCTAGCTATTTCATAGATAAAGCACAATTGTCTTCCCGGACAAAGCATAGCTTTGCCCGGGATCCAGCAGTATTATTATAGATCCCGGATCAAGCCCGGGATGACAAAAGAAGTACATTTCAACAAGCCCTAGAATTCTAAAATATTGTGGTTGAATTCCCGGTAATATAAATGTATTTCATTTTTTTCTTGATTAGTTAATTTTTTGAACTACAATGCATTTATGTGACAATCTTTCGAAGCAGAAATGCAGTGAAAGATCTTCCATGAAAGCTGTGAGCGGCATCTCAATTTGACACTTGTAAGTGAGGTATGTACTCAATGGCTTTTATTTTTTCTCACTCAACGAAAAAGGAGGTAATATGGGGCATTATTTAGTTCAGGCATCATACTCGTCCGGTTCATGGGCAGCCCAGATCAAGAATCCTCAGAACAGGATTGAGCAGGTAGGGAAGATGTTTGCCTCGAAAGGAATTAAATTCCTTTCGGGATACTACTCGTTTGGCGAGTTTGACCTTTGTCTGATTCTGGAAGGTCCGGATAACGTAAGTGCGGCGTCTGCACTAATTGCTACTGCTGCAGGAGGAGCAATTTCAAAAATCCAGACGACCGTCCTTATGACTGCAGAAGAAGGGCTTGAAGCAATAGAAGGAGCTGGTTCTGTAGAATACAGACCACCTGGTTCCTGAATCCTGTGAGTTTACTGAAAGCATTCAGTTCCAGTTGGCCGTCCTCTTTCAGATACTAAAATACCGACAATAAAGTTGACGGTATTTTTCACTAGTCATTAATACTATTTCCCAAAATAAAGGAGGGTGATGAACACTCAAAAGAATTTGATGATGTTAACCATCGTTATTTCAGCAATTTATGGAATTTGGGCCATTTTTGCTCCCGGAAGCATTATGAGTACATATGGAACTCCAGAAGAATTTGTTAATCCTGTTACCCTGAACATTGTTATGTTGTTCGGTGTTGCTGCCTGGGTTGTCGCTATTCTTGGCTGGCACATCAGGTCAACTGTAACTGAAGAAAACGTTGAGAAAGCCATGAGTTATTTTGCTCTGGCCTGGTTGCTTTATGGACTACACGGTGTCATTTCAGAACGTATATTAACCTGGCCGGAAGGACTGGAACCACGTGCCTTTTCAGAGCAGACTATTGGAGGAATAGTTTTCCTCGTTTTGAGTGTTGTTTATTACATGTTGCGTAAACCAAAGAGCAGCTGAAAAAACAAGCAGAAACTCACCTTAAGGGGTGATTTTGATCACCCCCCCCCCCGCAACTAACAATAATCAATAGATTATTTAACTGGTACTCTGATTATTCACTGTCCCATTGTGTGCTCAGTTTCTCAGGAAATCCTAAGAAGGTCTATAAACTAGACTATAAGTCAACACTATTTAACATTGTTTGTCTTTGCGTAAATAAATTTTTAGAAGAATATTGTCCACTTGAAGGAACTGTATGATCTTTGCAAAAAAATATTAATTTTTTTGCTTGACATAAATTAGTCTAACGACTAACATTATTAAAAATTAGTCAATCAACTAAATAAATTTATGTCTGAAGAAACAAAACAAAAGATCATTGAAGGTGCACGCAAAAGTTTGATCAAGGAAGGTCACCGACGTTCCACTATCAAAGTTATCGCGGATTATGCCGGAGTCAATCACGGGTTGGTACATCACTATTTCGGTTCTAAGGAAGAATTGATGGTAGCTTTAATTCAGCATCAATCGCAGCAAGTTCTTCTTGTACTATTTCGTGACTATCCGGATTGGTTAGAGGAGCTTCTGCAGGAGCACCGCCCAAAAGACCTGGCAAAGATGAATCAGAAACAACTGGATCAATTTATGGATGGCGGAATGGATCGTTTTTTTTCTATATACGATGATTTTGACAAGATCCTCAGTGAATTTATGGCTATGAGTGCTGAGATGCCAAAAGTAGCAAATAAATTAAGGGAGGTTCTCAGAAAGCGTAGAAAGTTATTGGAGTTGATTTTTAATAACAACAATCCAGGATTTGCAACTCTCTTGATGGCTTCCCTAACTGGTTTGCTGTTGCACTATCGTCTGGACCCAAAAATAGCAATCAAGGAGGCCAGGGTATTATTACGACAAAAATTATTTAATCGCCAAGTTGAGTAATAGATCTATGAAACAAATAATACAAAAAATTGAATCGAAATTCGAACAAATGGGGCGCTGGATTCATGTCCATCCAAAACGAGTGATTCTAGTAATGCTGTTGTTTTTTGCAATTTTAGCTTCGAATCTTCCTTCGATTCAGGTTGATACTTCAACCGAGGCATTTTTCAGCGAAAACGATCAAACCCGAATTGCCTACGACAAGTTCCGTGAACAATTCGGCCGAGATGAAATAGTACTGGCTCTCATACATCCGCAAAAGGTTTTCGACATTGAATTTTTAAAGAAACTGAAAGCCTTCCATGAGGATCTTGAGGCAGAGGTTCCACATCTTGATGAAGTACAGAGCCTGATAAACGTGACTGCCATGCGTGGTGAGGGCGGTGAGTTAATCATCGAGGAACTGATGGCAGACTGGCCTGAAGACGATGCAGGAGTCAAGGATCTCAAGGAGCGAGTACTCAGAAACAAGTTCTATCGCAACTTTTTGGTCTCAGAGGACGGGCAATACACGAGTGTGGTGATTCGCTCTAATGCTTTTTCTGTTGTGAGTAAAGATATGAATCAGGAAGGAATACTGGAAGAGGGCTTCTCAGACGAAGAGGATATTTCACTTTCCGATAATGATAACCCTCAGTTGCTTACTGAAGAGGAGAACAGTGAGTTCGTTGAGGCCATCCAGGCTTTGGCTGAACGTCACCGCAATCCTGAATTCACGATCGACCTTGGTGGGTCTCCAGTAATGGTCCATGATCTGAAAAAAGCCATGTTCTCAGACATGCCAGTTTTCGTACTGGCATCTCTGGGTGTGATCGCCCTACTTCTGGTAATACTCTTTCGCCGTTTATCGGGTTTGGTACTTCCTATACTAACAGTGATATTCTCTTTGTTGACTGCTCTGGGTCTAGTGGCCGCCACCGGAACCAAAATGACTATTGTTATGCAGATACTCCCTTCTTTCTTACTTGCCGTTGGGGTCAGTTATTCGGTCCATTTGCTGGTCATATACTACCGGCATCTGCGCGACCATGGTGAAAAAGGTGAGGCGATTGCTTTTGCAATGGGGCATTCTGGTCTAGCGATTCTTATCACAAGCCTGACCACGGCGGGGGGCCTCCTTTCCTTTGTTCCAGTAAAAGTAGCACCGGTTTCAGATCTTGGGTTATTTGGGGCGGCAGGCGTACTGCTCTGTGTTTTCTTCACCTTGGTTCTCTTACCAGCCCTGCTTTCGGTGCTTCCAGAAAAAAAACCTACAGTTGTTGCTGATAAGCTACATATGCAGGATACATCTCGACCCCAACTATCATTTGCAGACCGGATGCTCAAAGGATGTGGAAATTTTGCAGTCAATCAGCCCTGGACAGTGATAGTGATCAGCGTGCTGATAGCTTTGATGTCATCGTTCGGTGCCGCCCAGCTTCGTTTTTCACATAATCCAGTTGCCTGGCTGCCAGAGAACCATTCTCTACGAAATGCGACCGATGCAATCAACGATCATATGAAAGGCAGCGCAGCCATTGAAATGATCGTCGAACGGGGTGAGAAAAATGCGGTCAAGGATCCGGAATTCATGAAACGTCTTGATGAATTCAATAGTTTTTCCGAAGGGACAAGCTACAACAGGATTTCTGTAGGGAAATCCTCATCCATTGTCGACGTGGTAAAAGAAATCAACCAGGTACTAAATGAGGGCCGAGAGGAATTCTACCGGGTACCTCTGGACCGGGGAATGATAGCGCAGGAACTCCTGCTGTTCGAAAACGGTGATACTGACGATCTCGAAAATCTGGTTAATACACCTTTTTCCAAGGCACGTGTGACGCTCAAGACAACTTGGGTGGATGCAAACCAATATACCGGGCTTCTGCTCAAGCTGGAAAGAAAGATAGAGGAGCTGTTTGGACAGGAAAAGTCATATGTCGTCACCGGACTCATTCCGATCATGGTAAAAACAATCACCTTTCTTATGGAAGGCATGCTGATCAGTTACCTCATTGCAGGAGTGGTGATCACTCTGCTGATGATTTTCCTGCTTGCTGATTTTCGACTGGGGCTCTGGAGCATGATTCCGAATTTTCTGCCAATCCTTACTGGGTTGGGTGTGATGGGAATGCTCGATCTGCCCTTGGACGCGATGTCGATTCTTGTAGGCAGCATTGCTATTGGGCTTGCTGTCGATGATACTGTGCACTTCATGCACAACTTCCTTCGGAATCAACACATTCATCAGGATGTACAGGTGGCTGTGGAAAAAACACTAACTTCAACAGGACGGGCCATGCTTCTTACCACTATCGTTCTTTCCGCAGGTTTTTTCATCTTCATTATTTCCTCTATGAACAACCTTATATCTTTTGGTCTGATTACAGGTTTGACCATTATCATCGCGTTGTTTGGAGATATCTTGCTTGCCCCAGCAATGATGGCTTTGATCTACAAAAAACGGCCTTCCAACTCAATAAAAAAGGAGACACTATGATGTCCAATAAAATAATATCAAACACAATCAGTATTACCATTTTCAGTATCCTAATTTCTGGAACCACTATGTTTCCTGAAAAAGTATTTGCCCTCAACGGACGCGAAATCATGGAAAAAGTCAATGTCCGTGACACAGGGGACCGCTCAATTACTGAAATGGAAATGATTTTAATTGATAAAAAAGGTAATAAGCGTGTCCGAAAACTTAAAACTTTTGGACTTGAGAAAGGAAAAGACTCTCTGAGCTTAATGTTTTTCCTCTCTCCTGCCGACGTTAGAAATACTGGATTTCTGACTTTTGATTATGATGAATCCGGTAAGGATGATGACCAGTGGCTTTTTCTTCCGGCACTGCGTAAAACAAAACGCATTGCAGCAGGAGATAAAAGCGGCAGTTTCATGGGATCCGATTTGAATTATTCCGATATGACTTCTCCTGATCTGAATCTGTATGAATATACTTTGATGAAAGAAACAGAGGTCAAGGGACAAAAAGTCTGGCAAATCAAGTCTGTTCCAAAAACCAAAGCTGAAGCAGAGAAAAGCGGTTACAGCAAGTCCGTGGTTTTCATACGTCAGGATAATTATGTCATGATTCGAGGAGTACGTTGGGTTCACAAAAAAAGGCGGAACAAGTATCTGGATGTACGCAAGTTAGAAAAAATTGACGGAATCTGGGTTTCAACAGAATTGCATGTGACCACCAAGTCCGGAAAGAAAACTTTGCACAAAACTATTTTGAAACAAAAAAATGTTCACTTTAATCAGGATGAAGTGAATGAGGATTTGTTCTCGATACGTAGGCTTGAGAAAGGTTTATGAAATGACCGGGTTTCAAAGTTTCAAAATTTCAAAGTTTGAAAGGGTAGCCCCGAACTCTTTTTCGGGATTGGTGTTCTATATAATATTCTTTTTTTTTGTTTTGATCTTTGTCCTCGGAATTCCGGATGTGATATTGGCACAGGAGACTTCAGAAGATGATGGATTGGAAGATGTGTTGTCCGGATTTGATGATGAAGGTTCAGATGAAGATGAAGCACTTTCTGGATTTGATGCGGGTAGCCCCGAACTCCGTTTCGGGGAAATGGATTCCGACGGTGAAAGAGAATCCGGAGTCGACGATGAGAATTGGAGTAATTTGTCCGGAAGTGCAGGATTGAGCACAAGTTACAGTTACGCCAAAGACGCGCCTGCCGACAAGACACAAGCGGATTGGAGCGGATTGACGAAACTCCGGCCTTACTTTTCCTTGACTTGGGATGCAAAACTTGGTGAAAACTGGAAAACACGAATTTCCGGAAAAGCATTTTACGATTTTGCATTCGGAATGAAAAACAGTGAAACTTTTTCTGATGAAGTGCTGAGAGAGTTGGAAAAGGAAGCTGAACCTCGGGAAATTTATTTGGAAGGCAGTCCTTTTGGAAATTTGGACATCAAACTCGGAAAGCAGATTGTGTCCTGGGGTGTCGCAAACAGTTTGCGTGTAGTGGATGTGCTAAATCCCACCGACATCCGCGAATTCGGGATGACGGATCTGGAAGACGTCCGACTGCCGATTGCCATGACAAAACTTGATTATTACATTGGGGATTTGAAACTGGAAGCAGTCGCTGTACATGAAATAAAATTTAACAAATCTGCTGTGTTTGGCAGCGATTTTAATCCGTCGACTGAGAAAATAAATGAAGTCATTCCGGAAAGTTCTACGGAAAATACTGAATTCGGATTGGCCCTGATCGGCACATTTACCGGTTGGGATGCATCTTTACATTGGGCTAAGTATTTCGACGATACGCCCCATTTTAAAATTACCAAAGTATCTTTCATCCCCGGACTAGGAGCTGTACCAACACTAGAACAGCGACACAGCCTTTTAACAATGGCTGGAGCGACTCTGAGTATTCCTTCCGGAAATTTCATCTGGAAAGCGGAAGCCGCAAAATTGCAGGGTATGGAATTTGCGCTAGTGACAGTTAAAACTTTTTCACGGACTGATGTTCTAGTGGGTTCAGAGTATTCAGGATGGAGCGATACTTCACTGACACTTGAATTTGGAGTACAGCACCTTAATGATTTTGATGTAAAATTGGAAGAATCACCCGATTCTCAACTGGAAGATAGAATTGCCAGCACAGTCAGTTTCATGCAGGATTACATCAACCAGACCCTACACCTGAGCTTGGTCGGGATGATGATCGGCAAAAGTGGCCAAGACGGTGGGCTTAACCGCATGTCCCTCGAATATGATGTGATGGACGCGTTTTCAGTAACCGCAGGTGTGATGCTTTATCAGCCTGGAGACAATGCCTATTTTAAAAGTTTAAATGAAAACGACCGTATTTTCTCTGAGGTTCGTTATTCTTTCTGAAATTGGGCCATAAAGTCCGTATTCAGTTAAATTTCACAAATGTGGATCATGCTTTTAACCTTTCTTTATTTTTCGCTCCTGTCAGGTATTTTGCCTTCAGTTCTTAGCAATTTCCAACGGCATTCAGTATAACCTCATTTTTCTGCCGCAATAATAGAGCTGTTCATAAATGCAGACCCAAATCTGTGCAGTGCTCTTCCGACAACACCTCTCCCGGGCAAAACTTTCAGACTACCAAGTGTGGGAGAAATCTTAAGGGAGTTATTATTACTCCAGAAATGGAACTGACTGATAACACTTTATTTAGATGGAGATGGAGAATCAGCATTAAAAGCCCTGGAAAGGGGGGAGGATCCCCAGATAATTGAACCAAGAACGATATGGCAGACATCATTCTTGCGTGTGCAGGAGCTTTGAGGGAGGTGGTGAGAGAGCTTATTTGGGCTCCCTTTAATAATACATAAAGTAGTTAGTCGCATTTCTACCTAGATACTCCATCAGATTCCACTCCAGTCAGACTCACTCAAAGTATAATCTGGACAGCACATTTAAAAACTTGACAAATTTAAAAAAACTGTTACTTTTGTGATCCTTGTAAATAATATCTGGCTCATTTCTGGTGGAGTATTCCTAGAGATCAGTAGCATAACATATAATAAAGTGGAGGTGTTTAATAATATGATACTTTATATTTTCAAATTGAATTAAATTTAAGGAGAAGAAAATTAATTATGTTTTTTTCCTTCTCTCTTAAGTTGAATTTTTAACCGGAAAAATCATACGGAGAAAAAAAATGAAAAAAATAGTTATTATTATTCTTGGGGCTGTAGTTGCTATTAACTTATCTTTATCAGTTGTAAATGCGGCTGCTAAAGAAGTTAGAATTGCGTTCTTTTTAGAGTGGGCAAGTCCAAACCAAGAAGACAAAGTTAAAAAAGCTTTTGATAAAGCTTTTGGTGTTCCAGTTAAATGGACAAACTTTGCAACAGGTGGAGAAATGACGGAAGCTATGATGTCTGGAGATATTGATATCTCTTACTCACAGGGTTTAACTCCATTTGTAAATGCTGCAAACAGTAAAAAGCCAATAACATTAGTTGATGTATCTATTCTTTACGGAATGAAAGGAACAACTTGTGTTGTTTCAAATGCGTCAGGTATTTCAAAAGCAAATGCTTATCAATTAGAAGGTAAAAAAGTTGCGGTTGCTTTAGGAACTATGGCTGATTACGTGTTCAGGGAAACAATGACAGTAGTTGGAGCTGATCCCTCTAAGATGCAAATTGTTGATATGGTGCCCGAAGATTCAGCTGTTGCTTTAGCAAACGGTGACGTTGTTATGTCATGTTTGTTTGGTAAAAAATCTATCGCAAAAGCAGAGGAAGCTGGTAAAAAAGTGTTGACAGTTAAAGAAGCTGCTGATGCTGGCATTGCTGGTATCGACATTACTTCTGTAACTAACAGATTCATGAAAGAAAACCCAGGTATGGTTAGCACGTTCCTAGAAGTTACTCACGAAGCTAACGATAGGTACAAATTAGGTAGATCTAACTTTAGCATAATTGCACAAGATGCAACTATGGATGTTAAATCTACTAAAGATCAAATGGCCAGTTTTGGTTTCCCAGATACAAGGACTCAATTGACTAAGTACTTTAATCATGGTGGAATACTAATGAAGTATTTAGAAGTCATGGGTAATATGTTTGCAACATCTGAGAACCCTGCTCTTAAAGATTACTCTTCAGTAGTTACTACTAGGTTCCTACCCTGATTAGGGATAAAATAAATATATAAATAGGCGTAAATTAATTTAATTTGCGTCTATTTATATCATAAAAATCCTCCCCAGTGTTTCAATAATTTATCGAATAAATTCAATTTAATAGAATGCTTATGAGTGATCTAGTTTCTCAAGATTTAAACATGATTTTCAAATCACAAAAAGGAGAAACGGTTCATGCTCTTAAAGATATAAGTTTTTCTCTAAAAAAAGGAGATCTTTTAACAGTTCTTGGTCCTTCAGGTTGTGGGAAAACAACTTTGTTAAATATTGCAGCTGGTTTTCTTAGACCCACTTCTGGAACAATCAATCTTGCAGGGAAAGAAATTGATGGCCCTGGAGTTGAAAGAGGAATGGTTTTTCAACAAGGTGCTTTGTTTGAATGGCTGACGGTAACTGAAAACGTAAACTTTGGTTTGCGAATGAAAAAAGAAGATCCAATTACTACAGCAAAAAAAGTCGATGAGTGGTTAGATATAGTTGGACTACAAGGATTTGGGGATACTCCTACTTATCAATTATCTGGTGGTATGCAGCAAAGAGTTGCTCTTGCTAGGTGCTTAATCAATGATCCAGAATTAATTTTAATGGATGAACCATTAGGGGCTCTTGATGCCTTAACTAGAGAAAAAATGCAGTCCTTGGTTTTAAAAATTTGGAAAGAAACAGGAAAAACAATTATTCTAATTACTCACTCGGTTGAAGAGGCTTTATTATTAGGTGAGAAATTATATGTAATGGCACCAAGACCTGGGAGAATTCATAAAGAGTATAAACTTCCATTTGCAACAATGGGTTTAGATATTGACCTGAGAGAAATAAAAAATAACGAAGACTTTGTAAGTAAAAGAGAAGAAATTCTAACCATGATTTGGGATATGGAAGAAGAAATAATGGGTAAAGAGATCTAAGATGATTACAGGAATTATTACATTTTTACTTTTTGTAGCTGTTATTGGCTCTATTCTTTATGGACGCAGGTTAATTAAAACTGAAAAAATTGATACTGTTTTTGGAAATCCTGAAAGAGCTCTAGGAGGAAGTCACTGGGTCATAGTTGGAACGTGTTTTCTCATGTTGTCATGGCTTTATTATTCATGGGATATAGCAAAGTCCTTTTACCCAAAATCTGCAAATGAACTTTGTCAAGTTGGAAAAGTTACAGACTCATTATTATCTTTAAAGTACCTTTTCCCTATAGAAGAAAGACAACATAAAAGTACTGATATTATTGATCGTGAAAATAGAAATATCAAAATATATGTAAATGAAATTAAAAATCACCCAGATTTAAAAGATAAAGATAAATTTTTGAATCTTTTAGATAAGGTTCAACTTACAATACCATTATTAACCAGTGAAAAGTACCTAGAGACCTCTTCTATAAATAAAATAAATGATTTAACGAATAGAATTAGACAATTAACAGTAAACTTTCCAAAAGATAGCTATCCTCCTCCTCTGAGTTCTGAAGAAGAAAGTAAAAGAATTGAGGCATTAAAAAACCAACTAGGATGGGGTGCAACTGGTGAAGAAGTACCTACACTTCCTGAAACCAAAAAAGGGCTAAAATTTCATACAGCAGCCAAAGAATTAAATACTATCAGCGATGAATTTTTTGCATTGAGAAATCATAACCCTGCATACAAAGCTGCAATGCAAGAAATTAAAGATGAGATTAGAGAATACAAAAATAACTTGAATGAGAACCAAGAATTAGAAGGAACCTATGCCAAGGATATTCATAAACTTGCAAGAAGAATAGAGTACGCAAGTATTTTCCCTCCTAAAACTTTGGTTAATATGGAGCAAGCCATAATTGAATTTGATAAAGTTCAGGATGAAGAAAAGGGTAATTTAAATTTTATAGATTCAGTTTTTTTCCCAGGTGGCACTATTCTTTCTAGTGGACCTACTTGTTCAGAAGATGGTCCAGGAAGATGGCTACCTAAACCATCAGATACTTTTAGAATTTTTGGAGATCTCTTAAGACCAAGTGTAGGATTTAAATATGTGCCTATGCTTTGGTATGAGATGATGGATGTTAGTAAAATAGTTGGTTTTATACTTCCTGATTGGATTGCAGATATTTTACCAGGTAAATATCCAGTTCACACTTCTGCTGGGAAAGTAGAACCTAATTTTAAAAGTAAAGTTTTAGATATTGTAACTGGTGAATTTGAGCTTTTTAAAATACCTATTCCTTATGGTCATATATGGGACTCTTTTTTAAGGGTATTTTTAGGTTTATCTCTCGGTATTATCTTTGGTGTTCCATTAGGTATATTTATGGGTTTAAATAGATTTGCTAAAGGATTTTTTGATCCTTTAGTTGAATTGTATAGACCGGTGCCTCCACTTGCTTGGGCTCCATTAATAATTACTGTCTTTGGAATCGATAACGTTGGAAAAGTATTTTTATTATTTATGGTCTCTTTTTCAATTATGATAATTTCAGCAAGAGCCGGTGCTTCGGGAACTCAACTATCAAAAATTCATGCCGCACATTCATTAGGAGCATCCAGATGGCAAATATTAAGACATGTTATATTTCCAAATTCTTTACCAGAAATACTAACAGGAATAAGAGTTGCCGTTGGTATGTGTTGGGGAACATTGGTTGCAGCAGAATTTTTAGCAGGAACTACTGGTATTGGGTTTGTTGAAAACGTTGCTAGAAAATATATGCAATATGAAGTCATTTGGATCACCATTTTTGTAATGGGAATGCTAGGACTTTTATTTGATGTCACTATTAGAAAAATAATAGATAAAACTATTCCATGGCGAGGAAAAGGTTAAATTTATAAAAAATCTTTGAAATAAAGGAATCACTATTTCAAAAAATATTTTAGAAAATTTAAAATACTTTAAAGGTACATTATTAACGAAGCGTTTTTGCGAATTTAACAATATCATTAACTAGCATTTCTGGTTGCTCCATTGCAGCAAAATGACCTCCACTAGGCATTTCTGTCCATTGCTTGATGTTAAAAATCCTATCCACATAAGATCTAGGTGCCCACTCTGACATTTCAACTGGAAATATTGCAACTGCAGTAGGTATTTCAATTCTATGAAAATCTTTTGGAAAAAACCGTCCACCCTCTTCTCGTCTTCCATAATAAATCCAAGAAGCTGTATTAAAAGTTTTAGTTACTATGTATACCATAATATTTGCCAATAAAATTTCTTTTGAATAAACACTTTCGATATCATTATTTTTTAAATCTGACCAAGAATACATTTTTTCTATAATCCAAGCAGCGACTCCAACTGGACTATCCATCATCCCGTAACTTAATGTTTGTGGTTTTGTTGCTTGTTGAGTTCTATAACCATCTTGCATAATTTGATCTTTATCAAATCTAATTTGCCAATCTTCTTCTTCTTTAGATTGCGGGCCATCTGGATGTCGCATGGTTAAACAGTTAATATGGATTGCTTTACATGTTTTTGAATGGTCATAAGCAATCCAATTAGCAATCGTTGCTCCCCAATCTCCGCCTTGAGCTATATAACTTTTATAGTTAAGGTTTTTAATTATTAGCTTATTAAAAATATCTGCCATTTTTCTTGGCCCTATTGGTCTAGAAGGTCTTCCAGAAAATCCAAATCCAGGCAAAGATGGTACAATTACATCAAATGCATCTTCTTCATTACCTCCAAATTTTTCTGGGTGAGCAAGCTTTTCAATTATATGTAAAAATTCAACTATGGATCCTGGCCATCCATGCATAAGAAGTAATGGTAATGGATTAGATCCACTTCCTTTTTCATGTATGAAATGAATATCAATATTATCTACTTCTGTTGTAAAATTTGAAAATTTATTTATTTGAGCTTCAAGCTTTTTCCAATCAAAATCACTAACCCAATAATTAGAAATTTCTTTCATATAATCTAAGTTAGTTCCATACTCCCAGCCACCATCATCAGGCATTTCATGCCAAGGGTATTTTTTTACTTTAGCATAAATAGCTTCAAGTACTTGTTCTGAAATGTTTACTTTAAAAGGTTTAATCATTAATTATTCCCAATATATACTTTTTAAAATTCAAGTTTAATATATCTTATGCTTTCAAATAAAGAAATCATTTGTCCAAATAATCAATTAGATGTCGCTCCTTAAGTTTAGGGGCCTTTGTCTTGGGAGGAACAGAAAAGCTGTGAATAATTAACAATTTACCGATTAAAACCTTAATTGAACTTGTTCTTTATAATGCAATAATTTAAAATCAATCATCCTATTTTAATTAAGTTTTGTCTCATTTCATCTTAACAGTCTTTAGAAGGACAATCATAATGTTAGCTAGTACTACAAAATACCTGATAATTGGTGCAGGAATTCATGGTCTCAGCACTTCTTACCATTTAGCACTCGAATTGAAAAGCAGAGGTCTCGGGAGTGGGGAAGATATCCTTGTCATAGACAAATCTGGTATCGGAGCAGGTGCTTCCGGAATTGCCTGCGGAGTTGTACGGAACAATTATTTTCAACCCGCGATGCGTGAATTGATGGCACACAACGTAGAGGTGTGGGAGAGTGATCCGAAATCATACAGCTACCACTCGGTTGGTTACATGCAAATCAGTCCGGAAGTGATGCATTCTGATATTGCCACAATCTATGAACAACAGCAGGACATCGGCTACCCTTCAGAATTTATCGAGGGCAGTGCTGATTCAATGGTTTATATGCAGGGTTTGTTTGATGACTGGCAGGCAAAGGGCATAACTTCGGTTTTGCACGAAAAAAAAGGTGGGTATTCCAATAATTTGAAGTGCTTGCAGGGGCTTGCGGCAAAAGCTGAAAGTGAAGGTGTAACTATTACCGGAAATGTTGAAGTCACCGGTTTTGAATTTTCCGGAAAAGCAATCTCTGCGGTAATCACAAATCGAGGAACGATTCAGACGGATTATGTAGTTGTCGGCGCTGGCCCATGGATAAATACTTTCTGGAAAATGTTGGACCTTCCTGCGAAAATCAGAGTTAAGGATGGAGATGAAATTCATGAAAATGTAGAAATGTGGCACTACTACTGCCTTCAGGAAGGAACCCTGGGTGTTGACCCAAATATGCTTAAAACCAATGATGGTAAAATGCCTCCGGTTATTCATGTTGATACTGATGCACCACTCTACTCTGACATTGACGGACGTTTGATCACTGATAAAATGTGGGGTATTTATTATAAGCCGGATTTCAGCTTTGATGGAGTACAGGGAGGAGCAGCTCCATATAATGTGGACACAACAGGTGATGATTTCAGTATTGATCCTTATGGTGCTGAATCTCCGGACTTTGTGGTCGGCAAAGACTTTGTTGACATGTGGTGTGCCGCCTTAGCTTTCTGCCAGAGACGTTTTGAAGATACCAGGCATCTTTACCGTGGAGAACCTTCAGGAGGATTGGGTGCACTTGCTCCAGACAGTTTCCCCGTATTTGATGAATATCACGAAAACTGCTATGTGATTGCAGATTCAAATCACGGCTACAAAATGCTCGGAGTAGGTAAACTTGTTGCTGGGGCAATTATGGGTGAAAAAAGTAAACTGCTGGAGCCGTTTCGTTTTTCACGTTTTGAGGAGGGCAAACTTCATCCTGTCTCAAACAGTCCTTTCCCTTGGAGTTGATCTGATTCTCTTTCCACAAAATTAAAGAGAAAGTGCAAATTTTTTTATGGAAGCAGGGACGATAGAAAGTGACTCCAACCAGAAAAATGAACGACTGCCGATTCAGAATCATTTTATAGGCTGGCAGTGCAGGATAAGGCAGTATGCTATGCGCAACGACGAAGGACGTCCAACGGCCGGGATGCAGCCAGATGTTTTTCTGGAAGATGGAAAAGTGGCGGCTTCTGCTGTAACGTTACTACTTGTTCCGGACCAACTGCAGGAGAGTATCGGGCAATTCCGTTTCATGGCGCTTAAAACTCAGGATCCCCAGGAAAGATACAAAAAAGCGGTTCAGCTTCTATCAGCATCATTTTATCAAAATGTGGAACAATTTAGTGGTCTGCTGACAGGGCTGTTTTCTAGAAGTTCTGAGACAGTCAAGATGCTGGTAAAAAAGAGGAAGTGTGTGCTGAAGTTTGATTACCAGCAACAGAGTTACAGAATTCCAGCTAGTCTTAAAGATTTTCCAAAAGAAGAACAAGCCTATGAATTCACTTACTGGCACAATTTTCTTTTCAATCCTTATCTTTCTCCGGATGTAATCGTTCTAGGTTTCGAACCCGATTGGTCTGACTCCAGTGCAGACCCCACCTCGTTTTAAGCAGAACACTTCGAGAAAAAATCTACTAGGGGCTTGCTGAAAAGTATTTCTTTTATCATCCCGGACTTGATCAGGAAGTCAAGAGGCTAGATAAGGTTGAGGAATAGATTTGGAGTGGCACCTATAGATTGTGGGTTTGCGTTTAACTATCCCTGAAATAGCAATAGAGAAAATAAGAAAAGGGCTTTTTTTTACCCTCCCTAGCTTTGTTTAGAACTTTCCGTAGTTTTCTTTGAGAACAACCATCGGATGCCGTTTTGACATCTGGAACTTGATAAGTAATTCACGGGCAATCATGTCACGGTCCTGCTGGTTATCCGGAAGGTCCATCTCTTTGGGAACCGTAACCCAACCATTGATATTTCTGTCAAAGACAGCAGGACGGTCTTCTTCGTAACCCATGTGAACATCTTCCAGCCAGTTTAGATCCTGCCAATTCATCACTTCCAGATATTTTTTCAAAAAAGGTGTTAGACGCTCATAGTCCGGTACAAGGTTTACATCATAGCGGTAGCCGATATGCTGACCAATTTCTTTTTCTCTTTTGGATCCTAAATCTTCTGGAATTAATTCTTTATTTTTACTCATTTCAAGTTTAATATTTTAAGTTTCAAGTATTATTCAAGTTTCAAGTCCCGTGCATCAGACAACAATGTTTGTTACTCATTACTCAGAACTTCTGACTGCCTAGAGCTCAGTAGCGATTCATGTCAGGTCTTCCGACGGTATGCTGCGAGCCGGCCAAAGGTACTTGTGCCATAGCTGAGGCTTCCATTGTCAATGCTGCCAGGTCTTCTGGTTCAAGGGAATGCACATTAGTTTTACCGCATGCACGTGCAAACATCTGGCACTCTATCGCCAAGCAATGTAGGAAGTTGTAAACCCGCTCTGCAGCTTTGTCGGGGTCAAGACGCTTTCGTAACTCAGGGTCTTGTGTTGCAACTCCAACCGGACAACGCCCAGTATGACAGTGATAACAAAATCCTGCTTCAACTCCCATTTCCTTTTCGTAATCTGCTTCCGGGATATCCTTGTTGCAGTTGAGGGCCATCATTGCAGAGTGCCCAATTGCTACGGCATCTGCTCCCAGAGCAATTGCTTTTGCTACGTCAGCACCATTCCTTATTCCACCGGCATAGACCAGCGAAATTTTCCCTGTATAACCCAAATCGTCAAATGCTTTACGGGCCTGACGAATGGCAGCAATACCTGGGACTCCAGTTTCTTCGGTAGCGAGATGCGGGCCAGCACCGGTTGAACCTTCCATACCGTCAATATAAATGCTGTCCGGATTAGTTTTGAGCGCCATTCGAACGTCATCATAAACTCGTGCCGAACCAAGTTTTAGCTGGATCGGTATTTGAGCATCGGTGGCTTCCCTGATTTCGTTGATCTTCAAAGCTAAATCATCCGGACCAAGCCAATCTGGATGCCGTGCCGGAGAACGCTGGTCAATGCCCGCAGGCAGGGAACGCATTTCCGCCACTTGATCGGTAACTTTTTGCCCCATCAAATGTCCTCCTAATCCAACTTTACAGCCCTGTCCAATGAAAAATTCACAGGCATCAGCGAGACGCAGGTGATGCGGATTGAAACCGTAACGGGACTGAATACACTGGTAGAGCCACTTGGAGGAATATCGCCGCTCGTCCGGAATCATGCCGCCTTCTCCGGAACAGGTCGCGGTTCCTGCCATCGTTGCTCCGCGGGCCAACGCAGTTTTGGCTTCATAGCTTAATGCACCAAAACTCATGCCGGTAATGTAAATTGGAATATCCAGTTCCAACGGACGTTTGGCATTTGGACCTATTATCGTTTTGGTCAAACATTTCTCGCGGTAGCCTTCGATCACGAAACGTGTCAGAGTTCCAGGTAGAAAGGTCAGGTCATCCCAGGTTGGAATACTTTTGAACAATGACATTCCGCGCATCCGGTAGCGTCCCAGTTCTGCTTTGATGTGAATGTCGTCTATAACCTCGGGCTTGAAAATGAAACTCTGACCGAGGAGTGAAGTGTTTCTTGCCATAATATTTTCTCTTCAATAAGTGATTCTCAAAGCACGATTTTCTTTTCGGTTGGCTCCAGGTTATCGTAATTCCAAAGCTGTTTTCCAGCCACAATTTTCTGTAACTTAGCTGCACCATTGGGTGCCTTCATTCCATAAAGTGCCAGCTTGCGCTCAATCCATCCGGCTTCAAGATTTGTCATTTCACCGACGACCGCATCCACTCCAAGTGAAGCGATTTTTCCACCGACAAAGATTGTGCCGTCGTACATTGAATCCCCAAGGTTCGGACCTGCATCACCAAGAATAATCATGCGTCCACGCTGCATCATAAAACCGGTTAAAGTTCCTGTACGTCCACCGACAATAATGGTGCCGCCTTTCATGTCGATGCCGGTTCGTGAACCTACATCACCCTTGCAAACTAGGTCTCCGCCGCGAATCGCCGCACCGAACGTAGAACCTGCATTTTTTTCAACAACAATTGTTCCGCCCATCATATTCTCCGCGAAGGACCAGCCTACACGACCGGATATTCGGATATTCGGGCCGTCCACCAGACCACAGCCAAAATAACCGAGACTTCCTTCAAAATCGAGTTGCAGACGGTTGAGAATGCCTACGCCGATGGAGTGTTTAGCACGGGGATTTTGGACAACAATGTGTCCAAAACCTTCTTCCATTAATTCACGTATCTTCAGATTGATAGCACTGCTTTCCAGACTTTGTGCGTCAAACTCTGTTTTTTTGCAGGAATCTACTTCAAACGCATTGTAAGGATAAACAAAATTTTCATCTTCTTCTGCAGAGAA
>CABXOR010000011.1 GCA_902513935.1 uncultured SAR324 cluster bacterium | reverse complement strand
AATCTGCATCCTGGCCAACTTCGATACATCCTTTTCCCTGCATTGCATATAATTTTGCAGGAGATTCAGACATCCAGTAAACCACTTCCTGCAAAGTGCAAACATTGCGATTGACTCTATCCAGCATTAAGGGCAATGAGGTTTCTACACCGGGCATTCCTGCAGGCGCCTTACCATATGGCTGATCTTTTTCGGCTAAAGTGTGAGGCGCATGATCTGTGGCAATGCAGTTAATTATTCCATCCTTGAGAGCCTGCCACAATGCATCTGCATGACGCTTTGTCCGCAACGGAGGATTCATCTGAGCCAATGTGCCGAGCTGCTCGTAGCATTCCGGTGCAGTCAAGGTGAAATGCTGTGGACAAACCTCTGATGAAATCCGATGCTCCCTTGGTAACGTTCGCAAAAAGTCACATTCATCTTCCGTTGTCAAATGCAGAATATGCAATCGACGCCGGTATTTAAGCGAAAACCGCACCGCAAGTTTTGTAGCCCTGAGTGCCGCAGATTCATTCCGGAGCAGGGAGTGAATGCGTACGTCCGAAATATCCTTGAGCAATGCTTTGTTTGCCTGAAGAACAGATTCGTCTTCGGCATGAACTGCTATCAGACGGGAGCCACTGGCAAAAATTTTTTCCAAAACATCCGGATCGTCCACCAGCAAATCTCCAGTAGATGAACCCATGAAAATTTTTATACCACAAACATTTTCTACAGCATTCAGCTCCTCCAAATTATCCGGAGTTGCTCCCATAAAAAAACCGTAATTAACTACTGATTTTTCTGCCGCCAACTGCTTTTTTTCCTTCATCCGCTGACGTGTGATTACTGAAGGTGTATTGTTCGGCATATCCAGAAAACTTGTAACTCCGCCTGCCGCAGCTGCACAAGAACCACTGTGTAAATCTTCTTTGTGATCAGCTCCCGGTTCACGGAAATGGACCTGTGGATCAATGATACCCGGAAGCAAAAACAATCCTTCAGCATCAATCACTTCTCCAACGTCAGGTATTTCATTACCAATAGTGCAAATCCGACCATTGATAACTGAGACATCTGTCCGCTCCGTTCTTACCGGAAGAACTACCTGGGCATTCCGAATAGTAAGTGCTGTTTTCATCTAAAACTTCCATAATCTGCACGGAGTAAAGCAGAAGCATCTTTTGCAAAATATGTCAGTATCATATCTGCACCTGCCCGACGAATTGACAATAGCATTTCCATCATAGCACTATCCCGGTCAACCCAGCCTTTCTCTGCAGCAGCAACAACCATCGCGTACTCTCCGGAAACATTATAAGCTGCCACTGGTGTATCAAAAGCCTCACGAACACGTGAAATTACGTCCAGATAGCACAATGCAGGTTTTATCATCACCACATCCGCTCCTTCTTCCAAATCTAAAGCAATCTCCTTAAGTGCCTCCCGGATGTTGGCAGGATCCATCTGGTATGTTTTTTTGTTACCACTTTTTGGTGCAGATTGAAGAGCTCCACGAAATGGCCCATAAAAACTTGAAGCATACTTTGCAGAATATGCAAGAATGCCGACCTGAGAAAATCCCTGCACGTCCAGCGCATTTCGAATTGCACCAATTCGCCCGTCCATCATGTCGGAAGGCGCAATCCAGTCTGCACCTGCTTCTGCATGTGAAAGTGCCATTTTGCACAGTACTTCAACAGATTCATCGTTTACGATTTCACCATCAATGACCAGTCCGTCATGACCGTGAGTCGTATATGGATCAAGAGCTACATCGGTTTGGACACACAAATCCGGAACAGCTGATTTTATTGTACGAATTGCACGCTGAACAAGGCCATCTGAATCATACGACTTGGTAGCCAATTCATCTTTTTCTTCAGAATAGCCAAATAAGTTTACTGCACCAACACCCAGTGCATAAAGCTCTTCACATTCTCGAACCAGTTCATCTGTAGATAAGCGAAATTGTCCTGGCATACTGTCAATATGATCCCGGACAGATTTGCCTTCCGTAACAAACAGCGGATAAATAAGTTGGCGTGGAGAAAGTTCTGTTTCACGCACCAATCCACGAATAGGTGCGGTGCGTCTTAAACGTCTTGGGCGATACACCAAATCCATTTTAAACCTGTTAAATGCAAATTAAATAGTCAACAGTTGAAACCCTCGACCACGAGCCTTCAACTGCTATCCAAAATGAAGGGGGGAACACTCATACAAAAAATTAAAGAGTGCTTAAAAAGAAGCTTATTATCCTGCCGATTTTTCTATTACAATTTTGTTTTTGCCTGAACGTCGAATCACAATCTTATCGCCTTTATTCCAATCCAACTCTTGAAAAATCTGTTGTGGAATTATCACACGCCTCGAACTTCCGGCTTTACCTGATGCTCTAACTGTATCCAGGTGTTTACGTTTTTTTGCCTTTGAAACTTTTTTTACAACTCTTGTTTTAGCAAACTGAGGCGGAATTTCTCCAAGTTTCATTGCGGCACTCAACAAGCGGGCCTTTAATGTATAAACCGGAATTTTTAAAGCCTTTGCTGTTGCACCCATGTTATTTTTAGAAGCAAGCTCTGTCACCTTTCTTAAAAATTCTGCATCTCTTTTCATATCAATCCTTTTTATTAGAAAACATATCCTAAATATCTGTCCTTCTTTTCAAAACTAAGCAAAATTAACAGTTTAGTTTGAAGTATAATCCAATTTTTTCCAGGACACAAGAATTTATTTAATTCTGCAACTATTTATAATAGTCTGCCTCATTTCATACAGGAATCTTTTTTTGACTTTCAAGCTTAAACTTCACTTGCAATTTCTTAAAATTCTCTATTTCATGTTGATATGGTGTGTAATAAATATTCACATTTCCACGGTCTGTATCTTCCCAGAATTTTGCTCCAGAAAACTGAAGTCTTGCAAAAATAGTATCCATAGTTTTGGAAAACAGTGGTTCTCCCATTAATAAAAGATCTTGTAGAGTATCTTTTGCAATTGTTTCAGCAAACTCTTTTTCATTCTGATTGAGATAAAACAAGGCCAAACCAATATGTAAAAGCCGAATGCCATGATTTTGACTAAAGAATTGTTTCGCCATTTCTTTGTCCATATCTTGAAAATTATCAAACAATAAAAACTTTTGCAGTAATTCCTGCTGCAGTTTTCTTTCCCAATTATTCTGATAGATTTTCTGCATTAGTTTCTCCATTTCAGAAGCAAGAATGTCTAAAATAAAAGATAAGGAACGTGCTCGTGGAATTGCGTTAAAACACTGTTGTCCATAAAATACAAAATAACCTATACACGTCTTAACCCGGTCCACTTCCCGGTGTTCCACCAGGTAGCTGAGAAACTGTCCATAATAAAAAACAAGATTATATAAATTGCGAGGTTCATTATTGTGCTGACCGTGTTTTAGTGCAAATCTAAAGTAAGTGTTAAGACGAACCGTGATTACTTCAATCAGTTCCTGGTCGTCACATTCCATAGCCGTTTTTCCCACCTGGCTCAATTGTTCCACACACAAAGTAGAAAGATCGAACTCTCCATTATCAAGAAAGACGTTGTATACATTTCCTATCATTCTAAAGCTCTTCTGTTCATAAAATGTGTGAGATTTTTCAACTTCCGCCAATAAACTTTTCAAAGTCCGGAAAGAAATATCATCACGAATCTGTTGATCAATTTTATAAAAGTCTTCAGGAAATTTTGGTTTTAACTTCACGTAATATCTTAGTAATTTGCCAATTCCTTCTATAATTTGTGATTTTGGTTCTTTGTATGGAACAAAGACCAACAAATCCATTAGTTGATTGAGTTCTTCAAATAAATGGGACTGAATTTTTGCGTGTTCTTCCTGCGATATTATTCCAGTGGGACCTTTTTTAGCTAAAAGCTTAAACTTGGCATAACTACCCTCCAGTAAGTTTTCGATTACATTAGAGGTTTTGGTAGATTTGAGAATGGATAAAACAAAAGGGAAGCCAATCACCAGTGAAACAGCAAGTAACACGTGGTAATTAAATATGAGGCTGGATACTATTTCAACTCCGGCTTCCGAAAAGATCTTGATTGTGAAAGCATGTATCAGACACGCTGCGGCCCACCAGACAAAAAATAGACTGGGCCAATGATCCATGTATAAATCAATCAGTTTCGGTACATTTTGGGAGGCAAATGTGATGACGATTGTTAGACTTCCTAAGATGATGGCAAAGAAAGAAAGCCAGACTATAGGCGCAAAACCGACATCAAGATCTGACCAGACCGGATTTGCTCCAATTTTAAGCAGGAAATTATTATAGAGAGGAAAAAGGTAAATTCGAAAAAGGGAATCAGCAAGCAGCATTCCTGAAAAAACCATCAGAGCCGCATACTGTGAACGTGAGCGAGTAAGTAGTGCGCGTAGAATTCGCGAAAAGGACTGCGTCAAATTGACTGATTCCCGCATTCCGTTTTTTAGCTTTCAGGTTTCAATGGGCAGGATTCCATTTTAGTAGTATTCCGTTTATGCCTGATCGGAGTCCTCTTTCAAATTTTCGGTTTGAACTTTTTTCATTGTCAGACGTCCTTCATTATTTTCCAGAATGGCTTGAAAAGTAGGCTTATGTTTTAGTCCGGCGCGAGCTGATTCTTCAAGGCTATACAGAGATTTAGCCCGTTTGGTCATGGTTATAACTTTTTCAAACAAGTTGACCTTTTCATCCTGTTTGTGTTCTTCCATCAAATTCAGATAACTTTCTTTCATTTTTTTTTTAATAATTGGTTAAGTCGACAGTCACGAGTTTTATCGTGTCATCCAGCACGTATGCGAGGGTTGTTATAGAATTTCAGAACTTTTTGTGATCTCTCCCCTCGGCCGAGATCACATGATGCAGTCAATATTATCAGCACCTTACGATATTATATAACTCACAAACTGGTTAAAGTGACAAAAGTAAAACCTCAGTTTCCTGGAGAAAGACGGAATCAGGAGCTTTTTTCAATAACTGCTCAAGTAAATTTTTTGCCTTTTCAGTTTCTCCTTTAGCAATTGCTATCCTAGCCATTGCCCGCCAACGTACGTCCTCCCATGATGCTATGTTAATTGAATCCAACATCATCCCTGCTTCGTCCCACCGTTGCTGCTGTTCAAACAAGGCAGCCAAACTTAGCCGGGCTGCATTTCGCAGAAAAGTTGTAGCTTCCGGATGCTTTATTACATCCTGAAAAACTGCAATTGACTCATCAATTTGTGTCTGACGTGCATATGCCTCTCCGGATTCCATCAATGCCAGTACGCTCAGTGTAGTGCCTGATTCAGACTTTGCAAAATCCCTTAAAGCAGATATTCCCTGAGTTAACCTTTCATCTTCAGAAAGAACTGGATTGGTAAGCATTGCCCGTGCAATATGATATTGATTTGCCTGGTTAATACGTTCATTTTGCACATACTTCCAACCTCCCCATATTGCCAGAATCAATGCAACAACTGCAACTGCGGCACTGATATACAAGTGTTTCTTCCGGTATGCATGATCTGCAAATGCAAATAACTTTTTTTCCAGACGATTTGGCTGCAGCAACTCTTTGCGGCTCATTTGTTCTGCATCGCTCATTAAATTTCCGTCAATAACTATTTTTTTGAAAAATGTATGATTTCATTTCTTTTCCTAACCCAAAGTGAATTAAGGGGGGGCGTCCTTGTTTTCTGCTGTGAGATTCTCATCGCCAATAGATTTCATACTCTGCAAAAATACTCAATAAGAAAGATACAACTTTTCATTCTAAGCTATATTACTAAACCCTTCAAGCATAATAGTGTTAAATCACCAAGAAGTCTCCATTTATCAAATTCTACCAGAAATTTTCCGGATTAAACCGTTAGCGTAGAAAGAGGCTTGTTCATCAGACTGAGGCATAGACCAGGATGTGATACTAAATACTCTGTACTGAGTACAATTCCGTTTTGATTTTACATAACCAAAACCTTCGCAAGTTCCGTGGCGAATTTAGCAGTCACAGCAAAAACAGATTCCATCGGATTTGCAGCAATCGATGTTGGAAACACAGAACCATCAAATATTGAGAGATTCTCCACTTCATGATGACGCCCTTTCGAATTAACCACCGATTTAGCTTTGTTTTCACCCATCGGGCAGCCCCCCATAACATGCGCTGAAAACAAACGGGCTTTCAAAGTTTCCATTGGTAAAGATGCAATCTCTTTTTTAACTTTTTCGAGGCTGTAGTATATCTCGGCGTCCCTGTGAACAGGAGCAACAGCTTTGGCGCCGGAAGCAAATTGGATTTCCGACATTGCTATAAAAGCATCTCTGATTCCTTCCCATACGTATCCGGAAACAGGATAATCCAATCCGGGAGTTCCATCACTTTTCAGGTAAACTTTTCCACCAATGCTTTCTGGATGAAATCCGTCTCGCTGAAGTCCAACCAAGACCTGCAGAAAAGGTCGCTGCCTCATGATTTCTGCATGGACTTTACCATGCCCCTCCAAAGCAGTTGCGACCAACATCGGTTGTAATGGTGGACATTCCAGCTTGAAACCGGACTTTTGATTGTCGAGGCGCGTCTCAATGTAATGGTCTGAGTAACTTGTTTGCGGTGCACCGTATTCTCCATTGACCGGAAACGGCATAATGGCACCGGAAATATTGACAGGATGAAGAAATGTCCGTGTTCCTACTAAACCATAAGGGTTTAATATTTTGTTTTCAGAACGTAACATGATGGCTGGACTTCCAATTGATCCTGCAGCCAGTACAAAATGTCTGGCTTTAATTTTTATGCTTTGTACGCCTGGGGCATTGCCGCGCGGAGTCATCGCTTTGCATATTAGTTCAGTAATTTTTCCGTTTTTGATTTCAATAGTTTCCGCTCTGGCTTTTGAAATGAGAGTCGCCCCCTCTTTTAATGCCCCCGGAATAGTCGTAACCAAAGTGGACTGTTTTGCGTTGACCGGGCAACCTGTTCCGCAATATCCCAAATTAAGACATCCCGTAACATTTCTCCTGATCTTCCCCCAACTAACTCCTAGTTTTTCGCAACCTGTTTCCAGCGCACTATTATTTGCGTTGGGAGGAACCTTCCAATCCCTAATATTGTAGCGTTTCTCAGACCATTCAAACCAGGGAAGCATTTCATCCTCCGAAAATCCAAGAACCCCCATTTCCTCAGTCCAATATTTTAGTGTTTCAGCAGGTGTGCGAAAGCTTGTTGTCCAGTTGATTCCTGTACCACCGCCAACCATTCTTCCCTGAAATATTTTGATGCCGCGATCTTTAGTTTTTCTTCCGGCTGATTCTTGATAAAGATTGGAATAGGCTTCATTTTCTTTCATGTGAAAATCACTTGAAGTCTGAAGCGGCCCTTCTTCCACGATGATGACGTTTAATCCAGATTGAGCCAGAATTTCTGCAGAATTTCCTCCTCCCGCTCCGGAACCGATAATCACGACATCTGCCTCAAGGGTTTGATCCGCAACCAACCGAGACGCGTCAATATGTTTCCATCCCTGCTGGAAACCCTCTGCCACAAAATCAAGGATCATATTTTTTGATTCACTTATCTTTGACTGTCTGGTAAAAATTCTTAAATCCACCCCGCACCATAATCAGCAATCTGGAAATGAAACAATAGAATAATCCAGAGACTGTCTACGTGCGGCCATTTCTACGATTTATATAAAAATATTAATAATATTAGTTTAGTAGCCCATACGATATTTTTCGCTTCGCTCAAAAAGACAAACAAGGATAACTTTTAGAATTTTTACGAGTTCATCAATAATTATTGTACTTAAAACAAAACCGGGGGCCCCGCATAACTGCAAAATTCCCAGGAACGTGGGTTGGCATACCAGGATGCCATGGTTAATTCTACCATCCCCATATAGCCGACTCGAAGCTCATTCCCTGTGATCAAACTTTCCGGATCACTGAGGCGCCAATTATTTAAAAAACCATCTATTTCCCTGGGATCGTCCCAAGCTCCAGTAACTCCGGTAAGTAAACGTGGAGTTAAAGAGAAAATAAAATTTGAGTCCATCACTAAAAACAGCTTCCGGATTTCCTGTTGAGTCAACGGAGGCAATCCGCTGACGGCAATATCCCAGCCGACAATTACTTCCTTGATCGCCAATACCCTTTCTTCATTAGACTCGGGCAGCGCTTCTGCAAGAATAACAGGGGTAAACTTTGACAAGATCCCACGATCAGCCGAAGTTAAAAATTCAAAGGAATGACCCAATCCATCAAGTGCAGGTGGAATTTTCAGAGACGCATGAAAAGTTTCAATCGCCAACAGGGTTACTCCGCTGACCGCACCTAATTTAAATAAATTTCTGCGTGTGAGCATGTTTTTCAAAAGAAAATATTTTTTTGAAAAAGAGAGGATAATTTGAAGAATAAATTAAGTGAAGCAATAAACTTAGGTTTCTCCCTTTGTAAGTTTTCTTTTTTTGGCCTCCTGCCAGAGTTTTTCCAGTTTTTGAAGACTGACATTTTCTGGAGATTGACCCTCTTCAGCCAGATTTTCTTCAATAAAACGGAAACGTCGTTCAAATTTAGCATTGGCGTGGCGTAAAGCTAATTCAGGATCAACATGAACATGACGAGCAAGAGTGGCTACCGTCAGCAAAATGTCACCGAGTTCTTCTTCGATAGACTCTTGGGAAATTACATTTGCCTCCAGTACAGAACGTAACTCCTGAATTTCTTCGTTTATTTTTTCAAAAACCAAATCTATTTTCGGCCATTCGAATCCAACTTTTGCAACCCGTTTTCCCAGTTTTTCTGCTCTCATCAAAGCCGGAAGAGCCAAAGCGACATCATCGAGAATGCTTCCCGAGGCGGTATTACCATGACGTTGAGCTTTTTCCACTCGTTCACGTCTTTTTTGCTCTTCCCATGCTCCACTATGAAACTCTTTTGAACGTTCAGACTCCTTCCCAAAGACATGTGGATGTCTACAGATCATTTTGTCGCTTACGGTTTGGGCAACGTCGTCAAAGTTAAAGTCTCCGGATTCTTCTGCCATTCGTGAATGAAAAACTATTTGCAAAAGCAAGTCACCCAGTTCTTCTTTCAGCGAAGACATATTTTTGCTGTCAATTGCCTCAGAAACTTCGTAAGCCTCTTCAATAGTGTAAGGTGCAACACTGGCAAAAGTTTGTTCCCTGTCCCACGGACAACCCTCTTCCGGATGCCGCAAACGGGCCATCACCGTTTTCAGGTTTTCAATTGGGGTTAACGCGGGTGTTTTCTTTTCATCCACTTTATGTTTTCCAGAACCAGGGTAGAAGTTTTTCCGGACAAAATTCACGAATCAGAGCCCGGGCCAAAATCAAACCAGGATCAATTAAATATGTTGATCCATGTTTACGTTCCGGAAGTCCCAGAGGAATTTCTGTGCAGCCTAAAACAACAGCTTGTACATCTTGTTTTTCCAATTCCCGAACTCCCTCCAGCAGCACTTTTCTTGCAGCTTTGCTTACGGGATGTGCCTGTACTTTGATTCCATATTCCGGATGAAACAGGGCTTCTTCGTGTAAACGCTGCTGTTGCGGCTCCTCAAGCATTCTGACTTCGTAACCGGCTGCACTGAGCAATTGCGGATAAAACCCGGCTTTCCAGGTTCCGATTGTGGAAAGCACACCGACGATTTTAACTTCCGGACATGTTTCCCTTAAAAAATTGACTGTTTCTGCGATCATATCCAGTACCTCGAGGCGGATTCCGGATTGTTTGAGCTTTTCCTTGAATACATCCTGGATAGCAGATGCATGTGCGGTATTACAGGGGATTCCAACAACTGTTGCACCGAGATATGCTAATTCAGATAAATTACGAAAAATAGCGTGGGCGGGATTATTAGTGGTTTGCCCCAAAAGAAAACTAGTTCTGTCTGCAATATCGGCAGGAGTGGAAATTGAGATAGTAGGCAGGTAATCCTGATCAATTTTGGCACTGGTTTGCTGCAAAATTTTTTGTGCTAAATCAAGTCCTGCATACGGACCAGCACCAGCTACAATGCCTATTTTTGCATCACCCTTGGTCATGATTTAAAATGCTGAAATTCTAAGATTTAGAGCCAGCGTTTTCGACGGCGGTAGTTTTTAACATCACGGAAGCTCTTGCGGCCTTCACCGCCCATTCCTAAATAGAACTCCTTTACATCCTCATTTTCGCGTAACTCTGAACCTTTGCCGTCCATCACGACTCGTCCATTTTCCAGAATGTAGCCATAATCGGCATAACGCAGAGCAATATTTGTATTTTGTTCAGCCAGCAGAAAACTGACGCCTTCACGCTGATTGAGGTCTTTAACAATTTCAAAAATTTCTTCAACTAGTTGCGGTGCCAGACCCATTGATGGTTCATCAAGCAAAATCATTTTTGGTTTGGACATCAATGCACGGCCAATAGCGAGCATTTGCTGTTCACCTCCGGAAGTGTATCCTGCCTGACTGGTTCGGCGTTCTTTCAAACGTGGGAAATAGGAAAATGTTTTTTCCAGATCTTCTGAGATTACAGCTCGTCCTTCCTTTCTGGTATAGGCTCCGGTAAGCAGGTTTTCTTCGACAGTCAAATGTTCAAAAACATGCCGTCCCTCCATCACCTGAATACAACCGCGTGTCACTAATTCGTTGGGGGAAAGATCATGAACTTCAAAATCATCAAACTGAATACTGCCTTTAGTTACTTCTCCGCGTTCTGCCTGAAGTAGATTGGAAATTGATTTGAGAGTCGTTGATTTGCCTGCTCCATTTGCCCCAAGGATTGTAACAATACTACCTTCAGGAACTTCTAGGGACACCCCCTTTAACACGAGAATGACGTGATCATATATCACTTCTATGTTGTTAACCTGAAGCATGCTTGATTTATCTGGGAAATAGTGCTGCAGAAAATTAGAATAAGGCGGAACAGCTTTGCTTGATCCGCCTTATTATACTAATTACAATTGGAACGAGGAGTAATTCCTTTTTCCTTGGCGTAAGCTGCAGCCGATGCTTCAATCATCGGGCGAGTTACGTCATACATTGGAGAATACCACTTGGAAGGGTTGCTCCAATTTTTACCATCCCATTCGTGAATGAGCAGACTGTTGGCTCCTTCGTGGTTGGCACATGTAATTTTGAGAGGTTTCATGAAACCGCCCAATCCCAACTCATTCAAGCGGGAACTGGTTAAATTTACATGCTCATAACCCCAAGCTAATTGTTTGCCGTTGATAGCAATGTTGCCGTACTTCTTTTGAGCGGCACGAATTGCTTCGGTCAAAATTACACCTTGAACGAGCGCACGGTTGTATAACACTTCACCAACTACACTTTTTTTACCGGAACCATTTCCAGCTCCATACACTTTTGCGAGGATATCTTTATGTAACTGGTAATTTTTACCAATTGAATGAAAACCAGCAGCTTTGTAGCCGACTGATGCAGCACCTGCTGGACGTGTATCATTTTCAGAAGCAGACCACCAGTTACCGATAATTTTGGAAACAGGATAGCCGATTGCTTTTGCCTCTTTGATAGCGGTTTGAGTCATCACACCCCAACCCCAAAAAATAGTGAAATCAGGTTTTATCTGACGACCAATTTTGAGCCAGGTAGATTTCTGTTCAAGTCCCGGATGATTTACAGGATACTTGTAGAACTTGAATCCATATTTTGCGGAAAGAGCTTCCAAAGTTGGGATCGGTTCTTTACCGTAGGCACTATTGTGATATACAAGAGCGATCTTCTTGCCTTTCAAATTATTCAGCCCACCGATTTGATCACCAATATATTTAGTTATTGCTGTCGCCTGACTCCAATAAGTCATCGGTGCCGTGAAAACATGACTGAAAACACGTCCATCCGATGCATCAGTCCTTCCATATCCCATAGAATGTAAAACCATTCCATCAACCTGTGTTTTAGGAACCAAGGCATAAGTCACACCTGTTGAGAGTGGGAAAACTGCAACACCCATTTTCCCGTTTTTGCTTTTTATCCTGTCGTAACACTCCACTCCACGGCCAGTGTTATAACCAAACTCGCAGGTTTCCCAGTCAAGCATCACGCCATTCACGCCGCCAGTGGCGTTGACATACTTGAAGTAATCCCGGAAACCTTGGTCAACAGGAATTCCACCGGGAGCATATGGCCCGGTAGTGTATGTCAGCATCGGAACATAAATTTTTTCCGCTGCTTGAGCCAGTCCTATCAGACTGAACACTACACCGATAAGCATGACTATCGTGATTTTTTTTACTAGATTATTCATTTTCTCTCCTTTTATTTATGTTTGAGAAATGAGCTGGATTTTACATTAAATCCAGTAATTAAATATCCGGAGTTACTGGACTCACCAACTGATGAATCCGTAAACACCGGACGTGATTAACCATATGGATATTAATCCAAGTGGTCAACACGGTCAATACGGAAACGGCCAAAGTCGTAATTTTTCTTTAGCAATTCCCCACAAACGCGCCAAACCGTGTGGTTCCACAATCAGGAAAAACACAATCAACACGCCAAAAACCATAAATTCAATATGAGTAACCAATGAACCTGACAACTGTAAGCCCAACAAGGCTGGTGCAGAATTGAGAAAAATAGGCAACACTAAAATAAAAGCCGCTCCAAAAAATGAACCCAGAATTGAGCCCAAACCACCGATTATAATCATGAATAGGATTAAAAATGACTGGTTAATTTCAAAAGCCAACGGTTGTACTGTCTCAGTGTAAAGAAAAGCCCACAACGCACCTGCAATTCCGCAATAAAAAGAACTTACCGCAAATGCAGACAGTTTAGCTCTCAGTGGTGAGATTCCAATGATTTCAGCAGCAATATCCATATCCCTCATAGCCATCCAGGAACGGCCGATGTGCCCCCTGATAATATTTCTTGCTCCCAAAGCCATCACTACAACAAGAGTCAAAGTAAAAAAGTACTGTGTAAGATTAGTAGCTTGAGGGCCGGTAATATAATAATCCCCTATCAGTCTTATCGGCGGGGGCGAAATCACTCCGGAACTGGAGTAGTTAGTAAACCAGGGAACCCGATTGAAAAGCCATAACAAAAAGAACTGTGCTGCAAGCGTAGACACAGCAAGATAAAAACCCTTGATACGCAAACTTGGAATTCCGAAAAGCATTCCCACCAGTGCCGTAATTAATCCAGCAATAAACAACACTATGATGATGTGCATATCCGGAAACGACGTAGCCAGTTTGTATGCGGAAAATGCTCCGCAGGCCATAAACCCACCAGTACCTAAACTAAGCTGTCCTGCATAACCTGTTAAAATATTAAGTCCTATGGCGGCCAATGCAAAAATAAAAAACTGCAAAAATATAGAATCTAACCAATAATCATTTGCCACAAACGGTACCACTAAGTAGGCCACCACCAAAAGGCCTATCACAAAAAAACGATCTTGGGCTATTGGCAACAGCACCTGGTCGGAATTGTAAGAAGTTTTGAATTGTCCTGCTTCTCTATAGATCATAAGAAATATTTATTTCTGTATTTTTTTGGTTTAGACCCGTTCAATAATTTTTTCGCCAAACAAACCCTGTGGGCGATATAACAGAAATATCAGAGCAACCACATAGGCAAACCAGTCTTCTATGGCACCCCCGAATGCATCTCCCCAGTAAACTTCAGCTATTTTTTCGCCGGATCCAATGATCAGTCCTCCAATAATTGCACCTGGAATAGAAGTAAATCCACCAAGAATCAGAACTGGCAGAGCTTTAAAAGCAATTAAGGCCAAGGTAAACTGGACCCCCAGTTTGGAACCCCAGAGAATTCCTGCAGCTAAACCAACTATTCCGGCCACTGACCAGACTATTGTCCAGATAGTTTTCAGTGGAATACCTACCGAAAGTGCAGCCTGGTGATCATCTGCAACTGCGCGTAAAGCACGTCCAATTTTAGTTTTGGTGAAAAAACCTGCTAACACTACCACAAGAACACTGCAGATTACTGTTGCAAATACATCAAATTTATTGATATAGAGTCCGGACCATTCTGCAAAATTAATAAAAGGTTCATTAGGAATACCAATGTCCAAAGGACGGACCTCACTGCCCCAGATAGTCTGGCCGAAACCATCCAGAAAATACGTTATTCCTATTGTTGCCATAAATAAAATAATTGGATCCTGATTGACCAGTGGGCGTAAAACAATACGTTCTACAGAAAAGGCCACCCCTATCATTGTCACTGCAGAGAGAATTAAAGCCAGCCATGGATTAACTCCAAGTTCCCATAGACCTACAAATGTCAAAGCTGCAAATAAAACCATTGCACCCTGGGCAAAATTAAATACACCAGAGGCTTTGAAGATCAGAACAAAACCCAGTGCAACCAGTGCGTACATCACTCCTGACATTAAACCGCTTACGAGCACCTCCACAAAAAAAAGCGGGGCGTCATACATCATCATGAATGGGTCAACTAAAAAAACCTGTATCATAAGTTAAAAAAAAATTATCTAATTATGTGGTACACCTAAATATGCATCAATAACGGTCTGGTTACCACGGATCTCATCTGGAGTTCCCTCCGCCAGTTTTTTCCCATAATCCAGCACAACTACTTTATCTGAAATATCCATGACAACTCCCATGTCGTGTTCAATTAAAGCGATTGTAGTTCCATATTGATCATTTACGTCCAAGACGAATCGGCACATATCTTGTTTTTCTTCAATGTTCATTCCTGCCATCGGCTCATCCAGCAACAGCAAATCAGGTTCCATTGCCAGTGCCCTCCCCAACTCGACACGTTTCTGCAATCCGTAAGGCAACCGCCCTACCGGAGTGCGGCGGATGGCTTGAATTTCAAGAAAATCAATAATATCTTCAACATATTCCCTATTTTGCATTTCCTCTTTACGTGCAGGTCCGAGATAGCATGCCTGCCAAAACAAGTTGCGTTTCATGTGTATGATTCGTCCAGTCATGATATTATCGAGAGTAGACATGCCCTTGAAAAGAGCAACATTCTGGAAAGTACGTGCGATACCCTGGACGGCGGCATCATGTGATTTCATCTGTTTACGATGAACCCCTTTGTATGTAATCTCTCCTTCCTGTGGATGATAGAAGCCGTTAATCACATTCAGCATGGATGTCTTGCCCGCACCGTTTGGTCCAATGATGGCAAACACTTCTTTTCCCCGGATGCTAAAACATATATCAGTAAGTGCTTTCACTCCTCCAAAAGCCAAACTGATATGATCAACACTCAACAGAACTTCACCGATTTTCTTTTCCATGAAAACTATTTTTTTATCGTATCCTGATTATGCAGCACGTGTGTAAATCTGAGTTTCGTGACGTTCAGCTTCTTGGATTTGCAAATCTGCGTGAATAATTCCGGTACGACCGTCTTCAAAAGTCATTTCAGCCTCTATTTCACAGTGAGTTTGCTTGAGATCATCCAGGGCACCAATCAAAACGTCATATTTTTCTGCAACAATTCTCCGGCGAACCTTACGGGTTCGCGTAAGCTCACCGTCATCTGCATCAAGTTCTTTGTGTAAAAGCAGGAATCTTTTAATTTGTGATCCGATGAGTTTTTCATCACGAGCCAAATCCGAATTTACAGTTTCAACGCATTCTTGCAGCAAATTGTAAACTTCTGATTTTGCAGAAAGATCTGTGTATCCTGAAAAAGCTAAATTGTGACGTTCTGCCCAGTTTCCGACAGCTTCAATGTCGATACATAAAAATGCTGAGACGTGATCTTTTTTGTGACCGAATGCAACCGCTTCTTTAATAAACGGGAAAAATTTTAGTTTATTTTCAATATATTTTGGCGCAAACAATGTGTCGTCATTCATGAGACCTACATCCTTGGCCCGGTCAATAATCTTCAGGTGCCCTTCGTCATCAAAAAATCCGGCGTCTCCAGTAGCTACCCAGCCTTCAGCATCTTTTGTTTCAGAAGTAGATTCAGGATTTTTATAATAAGAATGAAACACGCCCGGACTGCGGTAAAAAACTTCATTGCTGTCTGAAAGACGCAACTCAACCCCCGGAAAAACTTTTCCTACCGTATCTGATTTAACTTCACCATCCGGCTGAGCACAGATGAAAACAGTAGCTTCTGTTTGTCCGTAAAGCTGTTTAATATTAATTCCCAGTGATCGGAAAAAACTAAAAATTTCCGGACCTATCGCTTCTCCTGCAGTATAAGCCAGCCGTGTACGGCTCAGCCCCAAATTGTTTTTCAGTGGACCGTAAACTAACAAATCCCCAAGACCGTAAAGAGCTCTTTCTGCAATAGAAACGGACTTTCCGTCAAGAATACGGACACCAACAGATTTTGCCAAGTCCATAAAATAATTAAACATTGACCGCTTTATTTTGCCAGCATCTTCCATACGAATCATTACTTTTGTGAGCACTGATTCATAGACGGCCGGTGGAGCAAAATAATAGGTTGGACCGATTTCCCTTAAATCTGTCATCACCGTTTCCGGTCCCTCTGGACAATTCACACAGAAACCGGCTACATAGGCCTGTGAAAATGAGAAGAGATTGTCGCCAACCCAGGCCATCGGCAAATAGGCCAGTACTTCTTCTTCCCCTGTAATGTTATCAAAAGCCAAACTGTTTAGTGAAGTAATCAGCAGATTTTCTTGAGTAAGGACGACGCCTTTGGGTTTGCCTGTGGTTCCGGACGTGTAGAGAAAAATAGCAATATCACTTCCCTGTCCCTGCTCAATTTCATGCAGAAAAAAATCAGGGTTTTCTCTGTGAAAAATGCTTCCCTTTTCCTGTATATCTTTGTAGTAGTGGATAAATTCCTGAGTATAATCCCGCATTCCACGCGGCTCCTCATAGCATATTTGTTTGAGGAGTGGAAGCCGGTCTTTTATTTCAAGAAGCTTGTCAGTCTGTTCCTGGTTCTGAACAATTGCATACTTAACGTCTGCATTTTCCAGAACATATACCATCTCCTCTGCAACGGAGTCCTGATAAAGCGGAACTGGAATTCCGCCTAGTGCCTGTACTGCAACCATCGACCAGTAAAGACGGGGACGATTATCACCAATAACCGCTAGTTTGTCCCCTCTTTGAAAACCAATTTTTGCAAGCCCACAAGCCAGATTCCGAACTTCATCCGCCACTTCAGACCACGTCCATGTCTGCCAGATGCCTAAATCCTTAAGGCGGTTTGCGGGCCTGTCAGCTCTTTTCTTTGCATGGTCCAACAACAACTTTGGAATTGTGTCAAGAACTTGGCTTAATTTTTCAGTTGATGCCGTTTCTTTCATTCAATTTCAGGTAGTTTCTTTAACTGTTTTATCAGGTGGATGCTGAATCTTTTAATTAATAATGTCAAGTGATTTTTCTCCGGACAAAAATTCTATCATACAGAAATTTAGTTTTCATTAACAAAAGTGTTGACGATTGTTTTTAATCAGTTTAATCTACACTTCCTTTCAAGTACGGTGTTGTCTGCCAAATCTGTCGACATGCCGTTTTTTTAACTCATAATAAGGATGAAGCACTATGAAAGCACTATTAAAGAAACTTATCCTGAGCACTTCTTTGCTTGGGTTGCTGGCGTCGCCGGCTCTGGCAGAATGTCCCCGCGGTGATTTGGACAAGCGGTACTGCGATGTAAACGGGGATTTAATTGCAGATACTCCAACTGATCCCAGCAAATTGGTAGATCCGGATACCCTGATATTTGCCTACACTCCTGTCGAAGACCCTGCTGTTTACAGAGGTGTTTGGGCGGATTTCCTCGATCACATGGAAAAAGTGACCGGGAAGAAAGTGGTATTTTTTCCAGTGCAGTCTAATGCAGCACAAATTGAAGCCATGCGTTCCGGCCGTTTACATGTTGCCGGATTCAACACCGGTTCCAATCCACTTGCGGTCAATTGCGCGGGGTTTGAGTCTTTCACCATCATGGCCAGTCTTACTGGGCATTTCGGTTATGAGATGGAAATTATCACCTATCCTGGTAGCGGCATAAACAAAGTGGAAGACATCCGTGGGAAAACTCTGGCCTTCACCTCGCCAACTTCGAATTCCGGCAAAAAAGCCCCTACAGCGATATTGAAGAGCACTTTCAATATGATTGCAGGCACGGACTTTAAGGCGGTTTATTCCGGTAAGCACGACAACTCAATTCTTGGTGTTGCCAACAAGGATTATGTGGTTGCCACAATTGCAAACTCTGTTAAATCACGGATGATCAAAAGAGGGGTGATCAAAGCAGAGGACGTGATCACCATTTACAAGTCTCAGACTTTCCCGACCACAGGTTTTGGGTATGCCTACAACCTGAGTCCAGCACTGAAGGCGAAAATCCAAGAAGCGTTCTTCAGCTTCCAATGGGACAAGCCAGACTGGGCACAGAAGAAGTTGGTGCCGACTTCCCTCAAAGTGGAATTCTCCAAATCCAAAGAAGGGCAGTTCATTCCAATTACCTACAAAACCCATTGGGCTGTAATCCGGACGATCGACAAAGCGAACGGTGTTTCCTACGCTTGTAAATAATTTCCTCATCGGTTTCAATGGAATGTCCGTATCCGGACTTTTTCTGTTGGAGCCGAACACGCTTCGGCGTGCTGCAAAATATCTATGCTTGAAATAAAACAACTAGTTAAAAAATATCATACCGGAGACCTTGCCATAAATGGTGTGGATCTTAAAGTTGAAAAGGGGCAGGTAATGGCTCTTATTGGACCATCCGGTGCAGGAAAAAGCACATTGATCCGCTGTATTAACCGGCTGGAGAATCCAACATCCGGCGAAATTTGGCTCAATGGTGAAAACATCGTTAAAATGCGTTCGGGAAAGTTACGGCGCGCCCGCAGGAACATGGGTATGATTTTTCAGGAATATGCCCTCGTAGAACGTCTTACTGTTATGGAAAATGTACTTTCCGGACGCTTGGGATATGTTGGTTTCTGGAGAAGTTTTTTGAGGAAGTTTCCACAATCAGATATCAATGCAGCCTTCGGTCTCCTGGAAAAAGTTGGACTTGATACAATGGTAAATAAACGCGCCGATGAACTATCCGGAGGTCAACGCCAAAGAGTCGGGATTGCCAGGGCGTTGATTCAAAAACCCGATATTTTACTTGTTGACGAACCGACTGCCAGTCTTGATCCAAAAACTTCTCGCCAGATAATGCGTCTCATAACAGAACTGTGTGAAGAAAATCAACTTGCGGCAATCATCAATATCCATGATGTTGCACTGGCGCAAATGTATGCAGAGAGAATAGTTGGTTTACGTGAGGGCAGTATCGTATATGACGGCCCTCCGGATGACTTAAAACCAGATGTTCTAACTGAGATCTATGGAAAAGAAGACTGGACAGCTGTCCGCAAACGAAAGCCTAAAAAAAAGAAGTCCATAGAAGAAGATTCAACTACAGAAGAACACATGGAAGAAATCCAGTAAATGACTAACATTCCCGCAAACCCGCCAGACCCCGGAGTTTCCGGACAGCAGACATCAACTTTTCCGGCAAATTGGAGTCCTCCGCCATTTATCAAAAACCCGCTTTTAAGATGGGGGCTTCTGCTTGGTCTCATACTCTACCTGTTCCTGTCTATCGGCTCACTTGATGTGAATTGGCATCGAATTTATGTTGGTCTTGACCGCGGAGCAAAATTTGTCTATGGATTCATGAATCCAAACTTCGCTGGGCGATGGACAGACATTAGCGAAGGCATGATTGAAAGCCTGGTTATGACTGTCACTTCAACTGCAATTGGAATCGCAATTTCCATTCCAATCGGTTTTGGTGCAGCCCGCAACCTTGCACCCTTACCGGTATATTTGTTTTGCAGGGGTATCATTGCACTTTCCAGAAGTTTTCAGGAAATAATTGTTGCTATACTGTTTGTGGCCATTTTTGGTTTTGGTCCGCTTGCCGGTGTATTGACTCTTTCATTTGCGACCATCGGTTTTCTTTCCAAACTTCTTGCAGAAGATATCGAAAGTATTGACAAAAGTCAGGCTGAAGCTGTTAGAGCAACAGGCTCCGCCTGGTGGCAGTGGCTCAATTATGGGATTCAGCCGCAGATAATGCCGCGTTTGATTGGACTTTCGCTGTACCGTCTGGATATCAATTTTCGCGAATCTGCGGTAGTCGGACTGGTTGGCGCAGGAGGAATAGGCGCGACACTCAATACCGCCTTTGACCGTTATGAATACGACACTGCCGCAGCAATTCTTATTTTGATCATAGGAATTGTCATGCTCTCAGAATATATTTCAGGATATATCCGTGCAGGAGTGCAGTGATGGCCGAAACTCTTTCCTCCGGAACAAAAGTCTGGCAATACAGAAGCCGCAATAAACAACTCCTTTCCTGGTTTATCTGGCTGATTGGAACCGCGCTTTTTATGTATTGCTGGCAAAGGGTTTCTGAAAGTACAACCTGGTTTTTCGTATTGGATGCCCCGAGAATTGCGGCTGACATCGGTTCACGCATGATACCTCCGCGCTGGAGTTACATCAACGAATTGTGGTTACCACTATGGGACACACTCAACATTGCCACCATCGGTACAATGATGGCAATAGTAATGGCAATTCCGGTAGCTTTTCTTGCAGCACGGAACACAACGCCAAGCACCAGATTCATTCGCCCTCTGGCTCTGTTGATTATAGTTTCTTCACGCTCAATCAACTCTCTGATTTGGTCGCTTTTACTGGTTTCAATCATCGGTCCGGGAGTGGTGGCAGGAATAATCGCAATTAGTCTACGTTCCATTGGTTTCATCGCCAAACTGCTTTATGAAGCAATTGAGGAAATCGACAAAAATCAGGTGGAAGCAGTAACAGCTTCAGGAGCAAACAGTTTGCAGATTCTCATATATGGAATTGTTCCTCAGATACTTCCGGCCTTTGCAGGAATCAGTGTCTTCCGCTGGGATATCAACATCCGTGAATCCACTGTGCTTGGTCTGGTAGGCGCAGGCGGTATCGGATTGCAACTTAATGCCTCCCTCAATGTTCTTGCCTGGCCCCAAGTCACTTTGATTCTGATACTTATTCTGATAGCCGTCATCTTCAGTGAATGGATCTCAGCCAAAGTACGTCACGCCATCATTTGATGAGCTTGTTGTCATGCAACCTCTCACCGAATATTCACAAAATGCCCTCCGGAAGATTAGGTTTGTCCTGACCGATATTGACAATACGCTCACCGAAAATGGCAGACTTCCTGCCGCAAGTTATCAAGCCCTGGAAAGACTTCAGCAAGTCGGACTGAAAGTGATTCCCATTACCGGACGTCCTGCAGGCTGGTGTGACCATATAGCCCGCATGTGGCCTGTGGACGGAATTGTTGGCGAAAACGGAGCGTTCTATTTCGTTTATGATACAGGGAAACATAAAATGAAACGGCGCTTCTGGAAAACTGAAAAAGAAAGAGGAGCAGACCGGAAACGTCTGGCAATGCTCCGGAAACATATTTTGGCCGCAGTAGAAGGCTGCGCAGTTGCCTCAGATCAAACATATCGTGAAGCGGATCTGGCGATTGATTTTTGTGAGGATGTTCATGCATTACCCAAAGCATCAGTCGAACAAATTGTGAGCTTGTTTGAAAAGGCAGGCGCAGTTGCTAAAGTAAGCTCGATTCACGTCAACGGCTGGTTTGGAAACTATGACAAACTTGCTATGACAAAGATTTTACTGGAGGAAGTATTTCAGACAGACATCGATCAGGCACAGGATCAAATCATCTTTTGCGGAGACTCCCCAAATGATGCGCCTATGTTCTGTTTTTTTGAAAATTCCGTTGGTGTTGCCAACGTTTTGGATTACGAAGATGACTTGGAACATCAACCAACCTGGCTGACTACAAAACCTGCCGCCGCTGGATTTGCAGAGTTGTCAGACGCTATACTCCTCACTCATTACGCAGCCTGAAAGTACATCGCAGCAAAAACCTGCGTGTCCAATCTTCGCCATTGTCATTCCTGGCGGGGCACAGCCCGGGCTCGGAATTCAGGGGAACTGCTTCAAAGTTTATTTCCGAACTAAACTCACTCTTGAATCTCGCTCAAGTCAGGATTGACTGCCTTGATTTTTTCCTTTGACATCCCCGACTTGATCCGAGATCCTGCTAAATTATGCCCCTGGTTTCTAAACACAATATTGACAAACTAATTACATCTGTTGTATCCTTTTTTCATAAACAGCAGTGAAATCAAGCGATGTTTTTCGAAAAAGTGAGCAAACTTTGTTTCTGAAAAACCCCGCCGCCCTTCCTTTAACTTAACCTGAGTTTATACCGGCCAGCAAATCCGTGAGTTAAATGTGTTTTCAAAATGAAACAGCAGCAATTTTTAAATTTAGCTTCAGCAGAGGATGCAGAGGAGCGTTTTTGGCAGGCAGTTCAACCTGGACCACTTGGGGAAGAACTGATTCCCCTCGCAGATGCACACGATAGAATTTTGTCGCGAAATGTGATTGCCAAACACAACGTTCCCTATTTTGATAGAAGTAATTTCGACGGCTTTGCGGTACGTGCGGAAGACACTTTTGGCGCACAGGAAACAGCTCCGGTTTCCCTGAAATTGAATCAGGAAGTCCTAGCCTGCGGAGTTGTTCCGAAAAAATCAGTAACTCCGTGTACTGCGACAATCATTGCTACTGGCGGAGTTATGCCGCGTGGTGCAGACGCTGTGGTGATGATTGAAAACACTTTCCCGATCGAAGCTGATAAATCCGGAGAGGAAGGAATTAAAATCCTCAAAGCTGTTGTTCCTTCAGGTGGAGTGTCACTGGCAGGCTCAGATATTGGGGCAGGGGAGGTAGTTTTGAGAATCGGCGACCTGCTGGGTTATCGGGAAACCGGTACACTGGCAGCACTGGGAGAAGCAAAGGTCTGGGTCTGGCGTCGTCCAAAAGTTGGAATCATTTCGACTGGAGATGAGCTGGTTGCACCCGGAGGACAGATGGAACTAGGAAAGGTTTTCGATTCAAATGCAACCGTTCTGGGCCATGCTGTTGAAGAGCTGGGTTGCGAACCTGTGCATTTTGGAATTGTTCCAGATGAAGAATCACGCCTTGAGACAGTTCTCCGGGAAGCACTTGAACTGGATTTTGTACTGATATCCGGAGGCACATCAAAAGGGGAGGGAGACCTCAATTATCGGGTTTTTGAAAAATACAATAATCCAGGAATTTTGGTACACGGTGTAGCACTAAAACCAGGAAAACCTCTTTGTCTTGCAATTCTTGCTGGAACTCCAGCGGCTATTCTTCCCGGATTTCCCTCATCTGCCACTTTCACTTTCAGCAAATTTATTGCTCCAGTCCTGCGGGCCATGGCCGGACGGCTTCCGGAACCCACTACTCACGTTAAAGCAAATGTTCCGGTTCGTTTAAATTCTGATAAAGGGCGTACAGAATTTAATCTTGTCCACCTCGTTAGAAATAATTCCGGTTACAGCGCATATTCGACAGGAAAGGGTTCCGGTTCAATCACCGGATTTGCGTGTGCAGACGGCTTCATGGAAATTCCCCGCAATACAGAAATGGTTGACGTTGATGAAGAAGTTAGAATCCAATTACTTGGGAAATCAGCACAACCTCCGGATTTGATGATCATCGGAAGTCACTGTGTCGGGCTGGATTATTTAATCGGAGAAATGCAAAAACGCGGAGTTTCATGTAAATTTCTGGCTGTTGGAAGTATGGGTGGTGTTTTTGCAGCTCAGCGTGGTGAATGCGATTTGGCCGGTATCCATTTGCTGGATGAAAATGCAGGAGAATACAATCGCCATTTACTTACTCCTGAACTGCATCTGCAGAAGGGTTACCGACGCAGCCAGGGCTTGCTGTTTCGTAAAGACGATTCCAATTTTACAGACTTTAAATCAGGTTTTGAAAATGCAATTCAGCAACTTATCAATAATCCTGAAGTGCGCATGATTAATAGAAACCGTGGAAGCGGCACACGGATTTTACTAGACCATTTGTTGACAGATCAACGTCCCACAGGTTTTTTTCAGGAAGCAAAATCGCACAATTCTGTGGCTGCGGCAATATCCCAAAATCGTGCTGATTGGGGGATAGCAATTCGTTCTGTTGCAGAAGATTTGGGACTTGGGTTTTATCCAATTCAGGATGAAGAATATGATTTTATTTTACCGAAAAATCGCCTGGAACGTCCTGATGTCGCTCTTTTTTTAAGTTTGTTACAAGAAACAAATATCCAAAATAAACTCGCAAAATTTGGCCTGAGAACTACAAATTAGTTTAAAATTTTTCAGGGAAATATCGTCTCCCTCACTCTCGTTAATATAACTCAATTAATTTGAATCATGTATTTTCTTTACATTAAAGCACTTCACATTATTGGCGTTATTGTGTGGTTTGCAGGACTCTTTTATCTGGGGCGGCTTTTTGTTTATCACCAGGAGACAAATCAGCGTTCTGAACCGTTACGAACTGCATTAAAACTGCAGTTTTCGCAGATGGAACGACGTCTTTATTACGGAATTACTTGGCCCGGCCTGTGCATCTCGATTGTCTTTGGAACTGCCTTAATTTTTGAAATTGGTTTACAAAATTGGCTGCACTCTAAATTAGGCATCGCGGCAATTTTGGTCGGATATCATTTATTGTGCGGACATCTTCGCAAACAACTGCTACATGATAAGTGCAACTGGAGCGCAAAACAATTTCGTTTCTTTAATGAAATCCCTACTCTGCTCCTAGTCAGTATCGTTTTTATTGTGGTATTTAAGAATGAGTTTTTGTGGAGCATTTTTTCAATTATCCTGGGTGGTTTAATTTTGCTAATTAGCGGAACGCTGCAGTGGCTGGCTAAGCGTCGAAAAAATGAGTCTACCGAAAATAATTGAACCTGTCGAGAAAATGAAAAAATACAAAATGCAGCATAAATATCTGGTTTTGGTTATATTTGCTGTCCTGGTAACAGGCTGTAGTTGGTTTAGCGATTCGACAGAACCAGTGAACGAATCTTATGAGGCCGGTAAAAAAGCCCTTGATGAAGGTAATTACGAAATAGCCAAGTCTCACTTTCGTGAAATCAGTCCGGAATCTACATTCTATCCGCAGGCAATCTGGATGATTCAGAAAGTGCCTTTCAGAAAAGGAATAGCAGCTTTTGAACAGAAACAGTACCAAATTGCAATTATTGAATTGTCTAAGGTTCCACTTCACTCTCCAGATTATGCAGAATCCCGGCGATATCTGAAGCTGGTGAATCTTGCTCTGCTGAACAAACAGTTTCTGAATGTTTCCGGTCAAGATCGTTTTGTGCTGGTCCAGGAAATCATTGATATTGCAGATGAATTAGCAAACTCAAAACTAATTTTTGAGAGCGTGGATCTTATTTATACCGGGCTTGATCAGTCTACTTCAACCAGGCATACCAGGGATTTAATCATTCTTCTTGGAAGCGTTGTTTCTACCAATAAAGATATGGCATTACAGCAAAAAGCCCTTAATTATTTGTTAACTGATTTTGAGCAGTTGTACAAACATTCAGAAGTTAGACCTGAAGTTTTCAGAATTATTGGAAACCTCAAATTGGAAATGATGTGATAACCGTTTTATATTGGAGTTGCTGTGTTCTTCAAAAAATATTCAAAAGTGAAATTTATACCAGGCAGGCAATTACTGTTTAGATTTTAAATTCAAACTAAACCATTACATAATCCTTTATTCCTTCATCTTTCAACCTTCCTTCTGCTCACCTTCAGAGCAATTTTTCCAAGCCACACACTGATGCATCCCATTATGATGATCAGTAAATATGCTTCTCTCTCCATCTTCAAAGACAGAAAAAAGTCATACAGACCGTGCAAAAATGCAGAAATGAGCCATCCTTGAAATATTATGATCATCGGCAGAAAATATCTGAATTTTATTTCTTTGGAGGAGTCAAGCGCTATGCGTGATTTTGCCGTATAATATCCCATTGGTACACTCATAAAAGCATGTGCAGGAATGGTAATGACTGTTCTTGTAGCAACAACTGCCACTCCAAACTGATCCAGATAATAAAAGTTTTCCATTGTTGCAAACCCAACTGAAACTACTGCAGCATAGAGAATTCCATCAAAAGGATCCTTCAGATGGCGGCTTGGAAAAACTACTGCCAGCAATACAAGCAACTTTGCAAACTCCTCATTTATACCAACTAGAAACCAGAATCCTGAACTAAACAGGGGTATCGATTTACCAAGTAATATAATCTGTGGTAATGGTGCTTCCGGCCAGAATAGTGTATATTTTTCAACCGCATGATTTAAGACTAGAGCCAGCATCCCACATGCCATTCCTCCTAGAAAAAGGACGAGCAGTAAGGGCAGGTAAACTTTTTTGTAGCGCTGCGCATGATAAAATACCCAGCCCCAGAGAATCCCTGGAACCAGGACAATTCCGATAATGGGCAGCATACTAACTTTTTCTAAGTGTTGTAATTGCTTTTTGTTCGTGGCATAGTTTCCGTGGAAACTGTAAAAAAAATCTTACATGTTGACTGGAGGGAGCCTGCAGCATGTAGCAAGAATGTAAAGAAAAACTCCAATGCAGCGAAAATCACTCTCATCACCCAAGAACGAGAAAGAACTGAATCTTGTTACAGAAATCATCAAGTCCGGACGCTACTTCAATGAGATCAGCCTATCTTACCTTAAAGAAATGCTGCGTCAAGGTGAATTAGTTTCCTTGAATGCAGACGAGTACCTGATTCGAAAAGATCATCCCAAACCACCCGAGTTGATAGTCCTTCTGGAAGGTTCTCTGGCGGTAACTTCACAAAGTCTTTTCATCATGCGTCTTGATCTTCCCGGAGATGTTGTAGGTGAAATGTCAATCATCAACGACGATCCTAATCCATTCGCCGATGTTATTGCAGAAGAAAATTCTAAAGTGGTGATTTTCCCAAATCATCTTTTCAAAGTTAAAGGGAATGACACAAAAGTCTCTGTTGCATATTTGATGTTTTCACATATTCTTGCAGAAAAACTGAAACAAACAACCGCACAGTTCTTGTTGAATAAAAATGTCCGGACACAAGAAGGAACACTCCCGATAATCGGCATTCTTGATCCGGACAAAGAATATCGTACTTCAATCAAAAACATAATTGCAAATGAATGGAACAAAGCCCGAGTAGTTGAATTTGGATCATACAAAAATTTTATTGAAAATCAGCAAAAGTATAATTTCGATTTTCTAATAATTGATCCTGAAAATTTTACAGGAGGGTTTTCCCGAAAAGATTCTATTCATATCTTGATTGAAATTTGCTGCTCTCATTTTTCGCCCATCCTGGTTGTTAGTAAATATTGTAATAAAGAAGAAAACCGACGCTTTCTTGCGGGACTCAGCGTGACAGATTTTTTGAGCAAACCATTTTCAGATTTTGACTTGAAGCACATAATTGCCAAAACCCGAAAAGATCATTATCTTCATAAAGAGTTGGAACAGGTAGAGATTGCTGCTGACACAGACAGACTTACCGGATTAGCTAACCGCCGCAGGATGGATGAGTTTCTGGAGGCAATGGTAACCCTATACCCAGAAGAACAACAACCATTCTCGTTTGTAATCGCTGATGTGGATCACTTTAAACATTATAATGATACACATGGTCATCAAATGGGCGACGTTGTCCTTGCCTCAGTTGCCACTATCTTCAAAAACAGCGTCCGGAGAGGTGACTTGGCTGCACGTTTTGGAGGTGATGAATTTGTAGTCATTTTACCAAAATGTGGAAAAATGAATGCGCTTTTGATTGGTGAAAAACTGCACACGGCAATTGCTGATGGAAAGTTCCCAAATCAGGAACAGCAACCGCTGGGTAATCTCACTTGTACACTTGGGATTGCAACATTTCCGGAAGATGCAGATACAAGGGAACTCCTCTTGAAAAAAGCTGATAACTGTTTATATGAGGGGAAAAAGAGAGGAAGGAACACAATGGTTGCGTCCGAGCCTGACTGAGATTTGATTCCACAATGAATAGGTCCTCATCAGGGAAAATATCAACGGTGCAGTACATTAATCGTGAATCATTATTTCTCGTAATATGGTTATATTATTGACTTCAGCATGTCTTCCCGACCGAAAGGGAATATCTGGTCAAATACTGATATCTTATAAGATCCCACTCATACTTTTGCGGATTACAAGATAAAACTAGTGACTGACTAGAAAATTCAATAATTAATGCTAAAAAAATCTTTAATTTTTTTCATCAATAAATCCAAAAAGTATATTAAGGTCTTGCAAATAAACTAATAATACTGCAGAATGTAAAAGCTTTGCGGTAGATATTTAATTAAAACGCCTGAAAAAAGAATTGGTTAATTTCATAAAAAAAGATTGAGATAATTAATGAATACTAAATTTGCTAGAAAAGAGGATTTCTACAATGGCACCCACACGCGAGCCTGGTGGATTGTGGATGCAGAGGGCCGGACACTAGGCCGGTTAGCAACACAGATTGCCCATGTGCTGCGTGGAAAGCATAAAACTTTGTTTTCTCCACATGTAGACACAGGAGATTTTGTAATTGTGGTTAATGCAGAAAAAATCCACGTAAGCGGTAAAAAAAATGAGGATAAAATATACTATCATCATACTGGATATCCTGGAGGAATTAAGAGCGCCAGATATTATGAACTGCAGGAAAAACATCCAGAGCGCATTGTGGAAGGTGCTGTCAAAGGTATGATGCCAAAAAATGCACTCAACCGACGTACCCTTCAGCGTTTAAAAGTTTATACTGGTTCGGAGCACCCACACGAATCTCAACAACCTCAGCCCCTTAATATCTGACTTATGGCAAAAATAGCAACTGTACAATACTACGGAACTGGACGCCGAAAAGACTCCGTAGCCCGCGTTTACCTCAGGCCGGGAAAAGGTGAAATTGTAGTAAACAAACGACCTGTTGAAGATTATTTTGGTCGAGAAACTCTTAAAATGGTTCTCCGTCAGCCCTTGGAAATAACCGAGTCACTTGAAAAATTTGATATATTTATCAACGTTCACGGCGGCGGACTTTCAGGTCAAGCAGGTGCTATTCGACATGGAATTTCACGTGCATTATTACTTGCTCTCGAAGACTCACGTGATGTCCTGAAAAAGGCTGGAATGCTGACCCGTGACTCCCGCAAAGTTGAACGTAAGAAATACGGACAGCCGGGTGCACGTAAAAAATATCAATTTTCTAAACGTTAATTTATTGGCTGTGTTTTACTGAAAGTAAAGTGTTAAACACAGTTTCTAACTTCCCTTACTTTTCTCTTAGTAATTCTTAAAGAGGACTCTGCATAGCTTTTATAAAGCCGCATGGTCACAATTCTCTTCATATTCTGGACATTAAGTTCTGTATTTCTGACACTCAATGTTTTCCATCCTCTTGCTAAACGCAGAAGTTCTTCTTTTTTCACATTACTTATTTCTTTTGCACTGGGATGGTTAGTCGGTGATTTGCTTCCGCAGTGGATACTGCTTAATACAGGAATAGCACTTCTTTTCTCATTTTCGGACATTTTCAGCCAGACGCTTGGTTGGGCTGGTCTTGTGATTCATCTTTGCTGCTGGATTATCTTGATTACCCGCCTCTGGATAATTTTAAATTTACCTGCACGCTTTGATCAACAATTAGAAGAACAGTTGGGCAGTATTTGGCAAAACAGTTCAACTTTTTTCTCTCCTCCAGACAATTTTTTGGAAGTTAACTGGCACAGTTGGTTAAATCCGAACAGTATTTTAGAAGATCCACGGATAGAAATAATAAGGAACAACGTGTTTTTTGAAGAAGACGATTTGCAGCTCAGACTGGATATTTATCGTCCTCGAAGTTCAAAAAAGAAGCGCCCCGTATTATTGCAAATTCACGGTGGAGCATGGATTAGCGGTAGCAAACGTCAAGCCGCATTTTTAATGATACATATGGCAGCACAGGGGTGGGTTTGTTTTTCAGTCGGCTACCGCTTCAGTCCGGACATAAAATTCCCTCAGCATTTGATTGACATCAAGCGTGCATTGAAGTGGATTCGTAACCATGCAGACGAATTTGGAATCGACACAGATTTTATTATCTCAACAGGTGGTTCAGCCGGAGGTCATTTAGCGGCATTGATGGCACTTACTCCTAACGAGTCAGAATTTCAACCTGGATTTGAACAGGAGGACACCAGAATTCAAGGCTGTGTACCAGTCTATGGTGTCTCCGATTTCAGCGCACCGTTTAGTAAAAATACACCTTACCCTGCCAAAGAAGGAGTTTTGAAAATGGTTTGCAGAGGAACTCCCGAAACAGAACCGGAATGCTATCATCAAATTAATCCGGCAAACTGGGTCTCCAAAAATATTCCCCCGTTTTTACTGCTTCAGGGCGAGACAGATGCTCTGATTCCTGTACAGGAAACACAAGCATTTTGGCATGCCCTTCAGACAAAAAATAAAAGTCATTCCGCATTGTTGACTCTGCCTTTAGTAGAACATTCATTTGACATTTTCCCCTCATTAACGGCACAGTGTATAGTACCAACGATAGAGCGTTACCTGTTTTTGCTTCACGAATATTACAATAACCAACAAGGGATAAAATGAACACAAATGCAAAGCAAATCTACCCAAATTCTTCTGCAGCAGAAGATCTGGTACTTCAAGAAATGGGAAATGGTGTTGCCACCTTAACATTGAATCGCCCCAGACAATTCAATGCATTGTCTGAAGCAATGCTCACTTCTCTACAGGAAAAGCTGGAGAGAATCGCAGAAAACAATGCAGTCAGACTGGTGATTTTACAAGGTGCGGGCAAAGTGTTCTGTGCCGGACATGATTTGAAAGAAATGATTGCCACACGGAAAGAAAAGTACTACAAATCGCTCTTTAAGCAGTGCAGCAGGATGATGATGACACTGAATCAAATGCCTCAACCTGTCATTGCCAGGGTACATGGGATTGCTACTGCGGCAGGCTGTCAATTGGTGGCGGCCTGCGATTTGGCGGTGGCGGCAGAGGACACTCGTTTTGCCACGTCCGGAATCAATGTAGGTTTGTTTTGTTCTACTCCGGCAGTTCCGGTGAGCCGAAATATACCGCGCAAAAAGGCAATGGAATTGTTGCTTACTGGCGATTTCATTGACGCAAGCACAGCACTCAGTTGGGGCCTGCTCAACCGTGTGGCACCGTTGGAAAAACTTGATGAAGAAGTTAAACAACTTGCAGACTCAATTCTTGCCAAATCCTCCGTTGCTGTTTCCACAGGCAAAAAAATGTTCTACAAACAACTGGAAAGTAAAATGGAAGATGCATACGCATTTGCTAGTGGAATCATGGCATGTAACATGATGGAGGATGATGTGACTGAGGGAGTAGATTCTTTCATCAACAAACGTCAAGCAGTCTGGAAGGGACGCTGAGACATGGAGACAACAAACAAACTGAACCACCAGTGATAATTGAAGTAAAATATGTTTAGTTATTGATTGCCCTGGCGCCTTAGTTTCACTCTAAGCCCTCAAGAGAACACATAATAATTGGGAGAATCTATGAAACTACAAAAAAACAATTACCGGCCTGAGATGACAAGTGCTGGAATAGAAGCCTCATATCCGGTTACAGTGATGGATGAATTTGGAAACACCCAGAAAACCCAGATAACGGGAGAGCGTCCGCTGACAATTTATGTTGACAAGCAAGAAATAGTAACTCTGATGACTCTTGGAATATATCCCGAATTGCTGGTAATTGGCTATCTCCACAATCAGGGTTTCATTAAAAATTCTGAAGAACTAAAAGCAGTACAAGTTGATTGGGGCATTGACTGCGCAGTAGTAGTTACCAGCAACGGAATTGGAGAGTGGGAAGAAAAACTTGAAAAACGCACGGTGACTTCCGGTTGCGGACAAGGTACCGTTTTTGGTGATTTAATGGACAACTTAGACGAGATTCAATTGCCAACTCCTACTTTATACCAATCCTCTTTTTATAGACTGTTGCATAATATTCGAGAATACAACGAAGTTTATAAAAATTCAGGAGCAGTTCACGGTTGCGCTTTGTGCAAAGATGAAAAGATTGAGGTATTTATCGAAGACGTCGGACGTCACAATGCAACAGATGCCATTGCCGGACACATGCTCCTGGAAGGCATAGATGGAACTGATAAATTATTTTATACAACAGGACGCCTGACATCAGAAATGGTGATCAAAGTCGCTCAAATGGGAATTCCTGTATTGTTTTCACGTGCCGGAATTACTCATATGGGAATGGAACTGGCAAAAAAACTTGGCGTAACAACAATTGCCAGAGCAGGGGGAAAGCACTTTTTGGTTTACAATGGCGCAGAAACACTGGTTTTGGATGCAAAACCTCCATTGAAAAATAAATCCACCACTTGTAATCTCAACAAAAGCAATGACAAATCCTCCCTCCGTGAACGCAGAAGCAGGGAGGATTTAAGCACTTAAGTGAAAATAATTTCATGATCCTCTATAATGCTACGTTAGACTGCAAAATGACTTCTGTTGATAGAATTTTTTTCCCTATATCAAAATGTTGTGTTTCATTATTCAGCTTGATATTGTTATATTCAACAATTAGACTATGCTATACTGAACTGAATTTAGTGTAGTATAATAACACATCTTGTTAAAATTGGACTTGCTTATAAATAATTTTATCCTAATATCATTTAATAATTATTCGATTGATGATGACAACTGCAGGGTGTTTCCCGAAAAAGCACGAAAACCCTGCACTTCTGTTGATTAGGCCCCTTTTACGACCGGGTAACCTCACAAGAACAATAGTTGTTCTTCTTTCAATTCTTCTCCTTTGTAATCCCTAGTGAAGCCTAGAACCGGAATCCCTGTGAAATGTATCATATTTTGCACTCAAACTGTACGGTAATCTAGACACCGGATCATATCCGGGATGACAAAAGAAAACTTTTTCAGTAAGACCTAAATATCCATGGAAACTGAGCGGTCAAACTCAATAGCTAAGAAATATTTCATTGTAGCCAGCAGAATAATTAATTTGAAACTCGGATAATTTAACATGAATGAAGCAGATCAACATAAAGAGGAGGTCCTCGATCGGCTTAAAACAGTCTTAAAATCTTCCGGAAAATCAAGCCGTGCGTTTTCCAAAAGTATTGGTCTTAAACCAACTTCTTTTCACAAAGTATTGACTGGAACTGCAGGGCTGACAATTCCACTGGCCAACTCTATCGAGTTAAATCATGGTTTCCGCTCTGAATGGCTGTTGTCAGGAAACGGAAAGATGAAAGTGAACAAACACAGCCATCTATCACCCCTAGAACGATGTTTACTGGAAGTTTCACTTTCCAGTATTCAGAAATGGGACCTCCTTGAAATATTAATAATTGAGAAAATAAACAAAAGAATTTCTGAACAATCCTGGGGCACTTTCCTGGATAATTCTATTTTGCAGTCTGGTGAAGACCGCAGAACGACTTCATATAACAACCTGGAACAAATAACAAAGGTTTTCAAAGAACTAAGGGAAGAAGAAAAAGCCTGCCTTGAGAACGAGGACCTGATAGGTCAAAAAAATTTTTCCCAACTAACTCAAACTCTGTTGTTAGCCGCTTTTTATGGGGAAGAGTGGGACACTATAAAAAACAATTGCGAGGAATATCATGCTTTGGAGACAGATGGAAACTTAAAAGATTTTGAAAAATTACTTACTTATATTAATGAATTACTGAGTGAGATTGATTCATAAAATCCGTTGCTAAGACTATTAGCAATAATATTGGTCAGCAATTATTCCAAATAATTTATTGTCTGTTAATTAAATTGTATAATTATTCGACATATAATTATATTTTATGTACATTATTTTTGATTAATTATTTAATATCATATTAATATTCAACAGAATCGGAATATTCTAGAAAACTATGTGTAGGAGGTTTGTCTGCCAGTATACTTTCCCATGATGAACTCTGCAATTTCATCAATTTTATTTAAATCCAGAACAGGAATCTCAATATCTTCTCTTGGAGCTAGATCTGTGGCCAAGGCAATTATGCCCGAAACGTTCGGGAATAAATACGGTTTACCGAGACTGGGCCTGTGTAGTTCAATCTTTGGAAGTGCCTCATGCTTGAACCCTTCTACCAAAACCAAGTTCAGTTCCTCCAATGACAAGTGTGGTAGAAGTTCTTCAAGAACAGGATCCCCGGTTCTTTCCAGAGACTCATGGACCAGTGCCCAGCGCTTTGCTGAGGCTACCAGCATTTCACATGCTCCTGCTTTACGTAACTTGTAGCTATCTTTTCCCGGTAGATCAGTATCAAACCCGTGGTGAGCATGTTTGACCAAGCCAATCTTTAGTCCATGTTCTTTCAGGACTGGAATCAATTGAGTCAGTAGTGTAGTTTTTCCCGTTCCGCTATAACCACAAAACCCTAGTAGTGGAGGCGTTTTTAGTAACATTTTTTGAAATCTCCAAATTCAAATTATTAGTAGATTCACAGTTTACTAATCTTTTACTTTAAGATTACTCTTAAGTTCCAGAGCACAGTTCTTGAGTTGAAAATGCTGATCGACAATTCCTTCAAAATATTGCATAAAATGACTTGTAATCACTAATGACATGCCTGCTGATTTCATTCTGACCAATAATTGATACGTCTGTTCACGCGACTCGTGGTCCATATTGGCCATCGGTTCATCCAGTAACAAAACTTTAGGCTTCAAAATCCAGGCACGGATGAAAGCAACTCGTTGCTGTACTCCTCCGGACAAAGTCTTTGCCTGTTTTTTTGCTACATCTGTCAATCCGGCCCAATCTAACGCTTCTTCCACAGATTCCTGACGTTGCTTTCTGTTTAAAGAAGTGAAGCGTAACCCATAAGCAACATTTAATTCTACAGTACTGCTAAACATGATTGGATTCTGATGCAGATAAATAATTTCTTTACGAACATTTCTTACAGCTTTTTTCCAACAGTTAGTTTTTCCAGAAATTTCAATTTTCGCCAAATCTGGAATTTCAAGGCCAGCAATGATTTTCAGTAAGGTAGTTTTCCCAACACCATTTTTTCCAGACAAAAAAATACATTTTCCTGGATACAGAGACAAATCAACCCCACATATAATCTGAATTCCAAAAAAAGATTTTTCTATCTCACGAAAAACAAGCAGAGGTTCGTTCATGCTACAAACTCCTTATGCCCTTGAAGATAGCTCAATAAAGCGGTCAGCAGAAAAGAAAGTAACAATAAAACAAGTCCGAGTGCAATTCCCTGGGCAAACTCACCTTTACTAGTTTCCATGGCAATGGCAGTAGTAATATTGCGTGTGTAACCCATTATATTTCCGCCAATCATCATCGAAATACCAATCTCGGAGATAATTCTTCCAAAGCCGGTAAGTACTGCGGCCAGCAAGGCGAAGCGAACTTCAAAAAATACTGTCAACATGCTGAACCACGGCGGTGCTCCCAAGGTACGTGCTGTTTCCCACACCCGCCTGTCTGCCGCCTGAATTGCTGCATAACCTAATGCCACCAGTGTTGGAAAACAAAGAATCATTTGCCCTATTATCATTGCAGTTTGTGTGAATAACAACCTCAGATCACCAAAAGGCCCCTGTCTCGTTAGCAAAACATACAGAAATAATCCGATAACAACGGTGGGTACAGAAAGCAAAGAATTAAATATTGCAAGTATAATTCTGATTCCAGGAAATTTACCATGACTCAACGCAAATGAAACCAGAAATGCAAAAGGAGTGGTTAACAAAATTGCTTTAAGGGAGACAGAAAAGGAAAGCTGAACTATCGACCACAATTCCGGATCGCCGGTAAAGAGCAATTCTAAGGCTTGTTGAGTAGTTAAAAGCAGTCCGTTCATCTCAGTCTAAAATTGCAGTAGGAAAAAACAAAGACTGGCCATCAAGTTTAAATTTGCGGATCTTTTTTTGACCATCTACTGAAGTAAGCCAAGCAATCAGGGACATTGCACCCATATAATTGATTCCCGGATAGCGGGAAGGATTCACTGCAATAATGCTGTAAAAATTGTGTAATTCAGGATCTCCTTCAAACAACAATTTGAGTGACAACTTTGAGCGGAGCACCAGCCATGTTCCCCTATCTGAGATAGTATAGGCGTTTAATTCATCGGCCATTTGCAGTACCCGTCCCATGCCTTGTCCTGTTTCTCGATACCACGTTAATGAAGGTTTCATCCGGGTTTTTTTCCAGAGTGCCATCTCCTTTTTATGAGTCCCTGAATCATCACCCCTAGATACGAAAATGTGTTTTCCGCGTGCAATTTTTTGAAGTGTTTTCACTACATTTCGCTCTCCCCGAATTCCTGCCGGATCATTTTCAGGACCGAGAATAACAAAATCATTGACCATCACACTCCGTCGGTTCACACCATATCCCGCCTCTACCCAGTGCATTTCCACATTAGGTGCATGAACCAGAACCACATCCACATTTCCGTCTTGCCCCCAATCTCAGGGCATGTCCTGTGCCGACGGACAGCACGTGTACTACATTCCCCGTCTTTTGTTCAAAATGTGGAATTATGTCCCGCAGCAGTCCTGAATTATCGGTGCTGGTTGTGGTGGCTAAACGGATTGGCTCTGCCTGAATAATCCCACTGTTTAAATAACAGAACATGAACCAAAGTAGATATTTTTTCACAAGAAATTTATCAAATTTGATTACAATGTTAATACTCATCAATAGTGCCACACCCGTACTTCTTCTCCTTCAGCAAATCCTTCAGATTCTTCTTCTGTTAGCAGAAAACCGTCTGCTTGTGTTGTTGAAGAAAGTATTGATGCTCCACCGGCTGCAACAAAAAATGCCCTTTCATTTTCAATCCGGAGACGCACATATTCAATCCTGCCGATTTGAGAGGAAATTTTAGTGGCTAGTTTCACCATTTTACTGCGGTATGGCCACTCTTCAGAACGACCACCCATCAATCTCAGTGAACGCCCCACAAAATAATCATAAGCTGATAAACATGAGACAGGATTACCCGGAAGCAAAAATACTTTTTTCTTGCTGCCAGCGGAACTCCCGGCAATCAGTCCAAATCCGGTGGGAGCGGCAGGCCGCATTGGGATACCGTGTACCAGTAATTCGCCAAGTTCTTCAACCAAAGTTGGTCCATGATCTTCAATACCAACCGACGTTCCTCCAGTTATGCAAATCAAATCTGCTGTGGAATCAATCAAATGTCTACGGAGTAAATCCCGCTCGTCCTGAAGATGAATGACTGCTTTCAAAACTCCCCCATCTCGCTGAATTAAAGGTCTGAGCATAACTGAATTGGTATCAATAATTTGTACTCCACTTGGTTTTTCTCCTGGTTTTAACAATTCATTTCCAGTTATTAACAATTCCACTTCCGGTTTCCGTACCACTTTAACTTTTTTCAGGGCTACACTGGCCAGCAGGGCAATGTCCTGTGGACGGAGAAACCTACCCTGCTTGAGCAAATTTTGGTTCTTTTTAACATCTTCTCCAATCTGCCCTACATGTTTTCCAGGTGTCACTGCTTCCAATACTTGAATGTGGTCGTCAAATAATTCTGCATACTCTGCCATCAATACCGCATTTGTACCCTTGGGAACAGGACCACCTGTCATGATTCGCAATGCTTCACCCGGCTGAATTACGGACTCATAAATTTCTCCGGGAGTAACTTCTCCGACTACCTTAAACATTAACGGATTGTACGCAGATGCGCTAAAAGTGGATTCGGCATCCAGTGCATAACCGTCCATGGCTGAACGATCAAAGTTTGGGACATTTGCAGGAGAATTAATATCCTGTGCCAGGATCCGTCCGCACGATTCCACTGTCAATATTTCCTCTGCAGACAATAGTTGAGAATGACCTTTAATTAATGAAAGCAAAGTTTTTACGGGAGTGCGCTTCAAAAATCCACGCATTCGGACATCAACTTTTGACATCATGTTTAATATTGTTAAAGTAATTGATAATATGAAATTTTTAAACTATCCTTGTTTCTCCAGAGAAAATATAATTTAGATGAACGTATTTAAAACAAAACCATGCGGCAATATTGTTTCTACTCTTCCCCCAAAAAAGAACGCTTGCGAACAATTTAAAATATAGGCATTCTGCTCTAAATGTCTTTCCACACATAATCAAAGTGTAAACAGCAAAATAAATGGCAGATTGCTGCTACTGTCTTTAACTTAGTTTGTAGAAATAAAATCAAAACAATAATGAACACAACAATCATACATATTTCTGATTTACATTTCCATACATATCCGCAAAATTTTCGAGATTGGCAATCAAAAAGAATTATAGGTGCAGCTAATTTGCTCTTTCGGCGAAAAAGGCAGTTTCCGCTTCAGAGGGCAAAACAACTTGTTGAACAAATTCAAAAAATGAATTGGGACCATTTAGTAATAAGTGGTGATCTGACACAACTTGCGCTAGAAAAAGGGTTCTCAAGGGCCCGGAAAACTCTGGAACCTTTACTAACAGATCCTGAGCGTGTAACAGTTATTCCAGGAAACCATGATCGTTATGTCAAGCAGGCAGCAGGGACAGATTTATTCAGCCAATATTTTGGGGAATTTTTTGGAAATAAAGAAATTCATGTGCGCAAACTAAACTCGGACTGGGTAATCATTGGCTGGGATAGCGCTCATCCAAACGATTGGTTGTCTGCTTCAGGAACAGTGCGCCGCAGCACTATACAGGCTACAGCAAATCTGCTGGAGAGCTGTTCGGAACGAACTAAGTTCATAATTGTCAATCACTATCCGCTGACCTTTCCTGAAGGCTGGTGTTATGACAGGTATCACGAGCTTTATAATCTTGTACCGGTGAGGGATTGGATTTTGCGACATCCACAAATCCGTCTTTATTTACATGGGCACATTCATAAAAATTGGATTCATCATCTACCAAGAGATTCTGGTCCGGAATTATTGCTCATTAATTCCGCGGCTTCTTCTTCAAAACTACATTCTGAACAGGAATCTTCGTTTCATCAGATTGACTTGAATGGAGATCATGTACGGGTCAGTCCGATCTTTCTCAATTGAACGATGCGCTTTATTTTAGTTTTTTTATGTTTGTGTTATTTGTCATATGCCGGTGCTGAGGAACCTGAGAAAAAACATAAGTAGCCGCTGGGTGCCATTCTGCCTCTAAAGGATTACCGTAGA
>CABXOR010000010.1 GCA_902513935.1 uncultured SAR324 cluster bacterium | reverse complement strand
AGAAACCGGAGGGTACGGTGGAGTTGCCTTTTTAGCAGAAAAAGGGTTTTTCTCAAAACCCCGGGTGGACCATGTAATTATTCCGGAACCTTTGAATGTTGATCGTGTCTGTCTCGGTCACCGAGGAGCATGGTGGGCGGAAGTTGAAACATTCGGTCGAATCGCACACGGCTCAATGCCTTTTCTCGGCGATTCCGCCATTCGACACATGAGTGCATTTTTGGAGCTAATTGAGTCACGGCTTTTTCCTGCACTGGACAAAAAACAAACACGAATGCCGGTTGTTCCGGAGGGAGCAAGACGATCCACTTTGAATCTGCAGGCAGTTCACGGAGGTGAAGCCGAATCTTTTGAAGGCTTGCCAAGTCCTTGTGTGGCTGATTCTTGCAGGCTTATCATGGATCGACGGTTTTTGATTGAAGAAGATATCACTGAGGTGAAAGCAGAAGTCACAAACTTATTGGATGAACTCGCTGATTCCCGTTCGAATTTTCGCTATCAAATTCGAGATATTATGGAATTTTTACCCACCATGACCGACACGGATGCCCCAGTCGCCCAGGCGGTCAGTTCAGCGATTCAGAACATCCTGGGAAAAACTCCGGAGCATGTCATTTCTCCCGGAACCTATGATCAAAAACACATTGCCCGTATCGGACATCTGCATGACTGTATTGCCTACGGTCCAGGCATCCTTGACCTCGCTCACCAGCCGGACGAATACATAGTGATTGATGATATGGTTACGGCAGCCAAAGTGATGGCGGCATCAACGCTGGAATTATTAGGTGTTTATTTGTAGCATATGGTTTTTCAATCTCAGCATTTGCTCTTCCCTGAAAACTAAAAGCAATAATCCGTAAAGCAAAGCTGAACCAAGCAGTATTCCTCCAAAAATAACCCAGTTGTAAACAAGAAAAGGCCCGTTTTCCCATGATCCATATCCTCTGGAATACCACGCAAAACCTCCCATTCCTGCTGAAGCCAGCATATAAAGCAAAGACGACCGCAGGGGCCACCAATTTTTGCGTAATTCGGATTGCTTTAGCAAAAAGAGCGACAATAGAATCCACTGAAACCAGGTACCTGCAGCAAGCCCCATGGCTAGGCCAAATATTTCCAGGCTTTGACTCCACCACCAACCCAGAAGCCCTGTCAGCAAAATACTGAACAATGAAACTTTGACAGGAGTGCGGGTATCTTTTAGTGAAAAAAACACTGAAGTCTGTAACCGAATCATGGCCACTGCAGGAATACTCAATGCAAAAGCCTGCAGCGTGAGCGAGGTATTTTTAACATCGCTCCATGCATACGCTCCATGCAGGTAAAGCATAGACACAATCGGTTCTGCAGCAACAGCCAAACCTATGCTGGCCGGAAAGATAACCAGTAAAGTTGTGGACATGGTAAAGCGCAGGTTATTGCGGGTTTTCTCCCAGTTTTTGTCAGCAGTGTGTTGACTTAATTCCGGAAAGCCGGCTGAAGTGATTGCAAAAGCAAATACACCTAAAGTCAGTTCCGAGAGTCGACTGGCATTGTAATAATGAGTGACTTGCCCTGTTGGCATGAAACTGGCGAGGTTACGCAGCACAATGATATTGATTTGATAGACCACCACTCCCAGCAAAGACGGACCAAGCAGTTTTAGCAGGCGCTGAATATTCTCATCATTGAGGAAATTTTGCGGTTTGAAGGATTGCCCAACTTTTCTCAGTGAGGGTATTTGAATTAATATTTGTGCGATTCCACCTAGAAGAACACCGATACCGATACCAATCATCGGTTCTTCCAACAATGGAGAAATAACGAATGCTGACCCGATAATTCCGATATTTAATAAAATCGGTGCTGCAGCCGGGGCTGCAAAACGTCCTTCGGCATTGAGTACCCCCATTGCCCAGGCAACGATCGAAACAAAAATCAAATATGGAAACATGACTCTGGTCAGGAGCACCGTCAAATCGTATTTTTCCGGACTTGAAGCAAAACCTGCCGCAAACAGATAAACCAAATTAGGACTGAAAAGAATTCCCAAGCCTGTCAGAATAGTTGTTGTTGCTAGGACGAGCCCTAAAGTTTTTGCCGCAAATTTCTTTGCAGCTTCAGAATCCTTGCGTTCACGGATTTCTGTGTAGAGAGGAAGGAAAGCAAGAGTCATCGAACCCTCTGCAGTCAGGCGGCGCAGGACATTTGGAATTGTAAAAGCCTGCACAAAAGCATCCGTCACCCAACCGGCACCAAAGACATGCGCAATCACTAAATCCCGCGCTGCACCCAGGATTCGTGAAAAAATGGTAAAGATTGTAACCGTCCGTGCGTTTTTAAGAATGCGTCCGGACTCCTCAGGATTGTTTTTCAAAGGAATGAATGTCAAGTGGTTCAATGTTGACAGATTGGGTTCATAATCACGACCCCGGCAGACTTGCGGTCAACTACCGAAAACTGCAGACTTACCGAGCTCTGATTCGATTTCAAGTAAGCGGTTATATTTTGCAATGCGCTCGCTGCGTGAAGCTGAGCCGGTTTTAATTTGCCCTCCGGCCATTGCAACTGCAAAGTCTGCCAAAAACGTATCTTCAGTTTCACCGCTGCGGTGCGAAATAATATAATTCCATCCTGCTTTTTGGCAAAGCTGAATGGTGGCAACAGTTTCAGAAACTGTCCCAATTTGATTGAGTTTAATCAGAACCGCATTGGCCGCATTTTTACTGATCCCTTTTTTGACAAAATCTGTGTTTGTCACAAACAAATCATCTCCAACAATTTGAACTTTTTTACCAAGTTTTTTGGTAATGGCTGAAAAACCATCCCAATCATGCTCATCCATCGGATCTTCAATTGAAACAACCGGATATTTTTCAACTATACTACTGTAAAATTCCAGCATCTCCGTTGAATTTTTTATGCCCTGTCCGGACTTAATAAAGCCATACGCACCTTTTTTATAAAAAGATGACGCTGCGGCATCCATGGCCAGTGAAATGTCTTTTCCGGGTTCATACCCTGCACCCTTAATTGCTTCAAGAATTACTTCGCATGCCTCTTCATTGCTTTTAAGATTTGGCGCAAAACCGCCTTCGTCACCTACACTTGTCTCATAGCCTTTTTTAAGCAGGCTTTTTTTCAGCGCATGAAATGTTTCCGAGCCATAACGCAAGGCTTCTCGGAATGTTGGTGCGCCAATCGGCATAACCATGAATTCCTGCAAATCTACACTATTGTCAGCATGTTCCCCGCCATTGATAATGTTCATCATCGGCATCGGTAAACGGAATCCACCCACACCTCCGAGATAAGCATAAAGTGGAAGGTTATGTGAATTGGCCGCAGTTACCGCAACGGCCATTGAAACACTGAGAATTGCGTTTGCACCCAAATTACTTTTGGTCGCAGTGCCGTCCAGTTTCAGCATCATCCTGTCAATTTCTGCCTGCCGATCCGGAGTCATCCCCAACAGTTCCGGTGCAATTTCCTGATTCACATTTTCTACAGCTTTGAGAACTCCCTTTCCTCCATAGCGGGACTGGTCACCATCCCTGAGTTCTAGGGCTTCATTTTCTCCAGTTGAAGCTCCGGATGGAACAGACGCAGTTCCGGTTACTCCGCTTTCAAGAATTACTGTGGAGCGAATTGTTGGATTACCACGCGAATCCAGAATTTCCATAGCTTTTATAGATATTATTCGATCTCTCATAAGGGCTCTTTAGGGATGGTAATTTCAAGTGCAAAATATTTTAGCTTCCATAAAAGTATCACTCATCTGAATCCGCTTCAATCTAAAACATAGTTCCCCTTTTGTCCTTCACCTTAAGACAGTAATTCTGAACTTGCTGTGGTTTTAATAATCCCAGTATATTGGAATTAAATTCCATATTAAACGGGAAAATGAAACATGGTGAAAATGAATAAAACTATCTCCAACACAATAAAAGCTATTTCGGTTTGATATTCAGGAAGCCTTAATTAATGGATCAATATCCGTATTTATTAGATGAATAAGGGTTATCTGACTTTGAAGATTTGCCTCCATCGTTCCTATTCGGTTTTACGAAAGGAAGAATGCCGACCACCAATTTTTCAAGCAATATCAGTTCTTAATCTGAATGGTTGATCACCGGTGCTTGTTCAATCCGTTTTTCTCCAGAGTAGATGAAACGTGGTTGGTCATAATGACTGGTTGAGACGGTTTAGCTGATTTCGGGGGCACTCTTAACCCGCAAATGGGAAGTCCCGTAACAGGTACACACGTAGGTTTTTTCAGAATCAGCCTCAAGATAGACTCCAGTTCCCTTGATTCTAATAACGGCTGTAACGGTTCTCAATGTACGCTTTTTCTCGGCAAATACTGAAAGTATTGCTCCTGATCTGAGATTGAATCCGGAAATTTCGTTTTGTTTCCTGTCAAGTGTAGGGTTAAGTTCCAGTCTACTGTTTCCACGGATAAGAAATGCATCTCTACCAATAACAAAGACAGCAGATCCGGCTGATCTTGTACTGATCGAAGCATCCATTTTCTACAAGCACACCATCAGTTCCTTCAACTTGTCGGGCCTGATTCTACGTTCGTTAATAAAAACTTCACCAGTGATTTGTCTCATACCTGCAGGCAGAGTACAACTGATCAGAAGAAACACGATCGCACCCATCACTCCCGCGAATGAAAGAAATATCAGCACCTCACACCTGCTGTACTGTTTTATTTTTTCAAATGAATCGTTATCCACTAAATAGAAACCCAAATTTGGTGGTTTTAGTTGAAACCAATATATACCTTCATATTGTATTTTTTACAAGTAATTTGGAATTGAATGGAATAGATTTACATCTTAATTCTCCTCCTAAATCCACAAATTGTTTTGCTCTTTGATCAATGTAATTGTAAATTATGCAAATTTTTTTATAATTATTTATTTTAAACTAATAATAAATTAGGTTGTATTTACAATATATTAGCTAAGTATTTAATAGATTATTCAACTTTTCCTAACCTGATTATATTTTCAGGCAACAATATTGCTACATAGAGTATAAAGACGTTAAAACTTTCGGCAGCATTGGCGATAAATTCTAAATTTCCGGATAAGTTTTCTGGAACAGTGAGTTTGGAAAGATAATAAACAGAGTTTTCGAGAAAATAGTATGAGCAAAGTTTTTTACCCATTTACTGAACGGCCCAAAACAGAGCAGAAGTCGAAGAATGACGATTGGCAAATAGAGGAGAACTACCTTAACCTCTGGGGCTATTTAAGAAGGAGGTATCCCAATGTTGATTTGGAAGATAAAAAGTTTTTGGATTTAGTCGAACTGAAAACTACACTCGAAGGTCCGCATAAACTGAGAGAATGGAACGAAGATATAGCTTCTGTCAGGAAGCATTGATCTCCGGTCGTAAGCCAGGCGATTCAAGGGTACAATTTCATGAAGTCCTTTGACAGAAACGACAAATTTTTTGAAGAGCGTTTTGATCCTGATCTCCGTACAATTGGAGATTCGCAACTCCAAAATCATGATCAAAAAAAAGAACAAACTCCCACCTCAAAATTTTTTCGGTTAGAATTTTCTAAATCGATTCCGCTTGAGACAAAAACATTTTTGAGCGAAAAACTTCCCGACATGCTTGATTTCCCAGGCAGATTAGGTTTGAAAATAAATTACGCCAGCCATTTGCTGTGTTTTATTGATCAGACAACATACGAGACTGAAATCGGCTCACCTCTACCAAAAAATGTTACACTTCCTGCCTCACGAATAGATACCTTGATTGATTCAAGATCATTCAAGGTGACGATCATTCTGCCAAAAAAACTGGAAACTGCAGAAGTTATCGTCAACATTACTCGCAATGTATTTTCAAAATTATTTGGAAATATATTCTTCAATGAGCAAATCCTGCCTCTTGAGTTTTACCAGCAAAGTGTGAAAGGGCAAAAACAAATTACTGCCGCAATTCCTGAAATACTGGAATTGATCAAAGAATTTAATTTTCATTCAGATAGTTTGGAAGGACATTGTGAAAGTGTTGCAAAATCATACCGTCTTTCCATGGAAAAAGAGGGAGATCAAATTCGGAAGCAATTGATAGATGAATGGGGTGAAAAGTGGAAAGCTCAGTCACTCTCAACCGAAGAACAACATACACTTTCCTCCATTTTTACCGAATTTAAGGAATTGTTCCGGACAAATCCCGAGCAATTTAATCAGAAAGTGATTGAACGAGTCAAGCAGTTGAATTCACATTTACATTTTATTCTGCCACATGAGATGCGGGTTTATGAGAATTTTGAACAAGAACGCTTCTCACATTACATCCGCTCTGTGCTTCACAAACTGGAAGAAATTTCTGCTCTTGCCGGATTTATTGAAGAACTGTACGAGCAATTGAAACAACCTCCGGAATCTATAGAATTAGACGGAGTCGGTACACAAATTCGATCCAGAATGCGACAGTTGAGAAAAGAGAAAAAAGTGATTCTCTTTTATGTTCCGGAGATGCCGCAAAATTCGGAATTGGACCATATACGGCAAAAATTTCCATTGCGTCTGATAAAATTGCTTCCTTCCGGGACCCCTTTGAAAGAATGGTCAAAAGAAATAAAAAAGATGGAAAAGTACTATGCCGAGTCAATTTATTCTAAACTGTATTCTGAACTTCACAGTTTAAGTGCGTGGACACAGTCGCCGAAGGAATCAAGGTCAGCAGGTTTTTTGGAAAGTACTGATGGTCAACGCCTGAAAAGGCTTATGTCAGTTATGAAATTTCGATTGCCGGCAATCAAGTCAATACAAAGTTCTCTTGGAGTGTTAATGGACACCAACGAGGAGACAGTACTTCAGGCAAAACCGGACACGGTTCCTCAAAGACAGTTGATACCTTTGGATGATTTTAGAAAAGCCTGGAGCTATTTCTGCTCTTCGGTGCTGACTTTGCTTTATTATCAGGAGTTCACTGATTCAGCAGGGCTACCGCAAGGTTTCAGAGCCGATAATTACTTTAAATCAATCCTGGAATTTGTGGATCGGCAATGTTCACGCGGAATCAATCATTTTCACATAGTTAAGTTGTTGTGGCTCATTTACGAAAAAAAACCGGAAAACGAGGCCTTGGCATTCATACTTTACTGTATTCAAAATCCTCAGGATATTCTTCGTTACACTTTACATCAGGTAATGCGGCCACAATCAGACAAAACACATGTAAAAATCCGTCTGGAGAAGTTGCCCGATTATGGAGATGCTTTGATCACTGCATATCAAAATCGGTTGCTGGAGGCCCTTGTCTAAGTAGCTGTGCTTATAATTAAGGGGTTTGCGTCCTTTTTCGGACTCGTTTAATTCGGCATGGATTTTCAGAACGAACACAAATGGAAGATAGGGATTTCAATTTGAGAGATTTCAGTGAGAAATCTGGATAAGATTAGAGGCAGAAGTAAGAATGAAGAAAAGCTCCACTGCCGCAATAAACTCCAACACTTTAGCTCCTCTTTGCAGAAAACTATACAACAAATATAAAAAACAAAATAAACTTCCAGAGGCCAAAATGGAGATTCTTAAAAGTGGTACCACATAACCATAGCCTAATATTGATATCCATTCCCAGCTAGTTGGTGTTTCAGATTTTTCCAGAAACTGATTCAAAGACAAAGACCATTACTGAGGTATTTGTTTCAGAGGAACAAGTGGAGTTGTGATAGAAGGTTTGGTTGAGTCTATTAATAAACTTACGCATGGAGATGGAATAGATTCTTTTATAAAAGATCCTTTGAAAAACTAAAAAAACAACCCCATCATCCCCTATGAGAAACTTTTCTCTTTCATGAAATCTGAATATCTATTTTTATAAATATTCAGATTTATTGAATTGATATATCGATTATTTTTTTGCTCGCCACATGGATTTTGTAATCATGAATGCACCTGTTCCCAATGCTATGCACATCACTACAAAACTTAAATCTTTAAGAAAAGCGTTAATGTTGTCATTGATACGAATTATATTAAGTCCACTTAAATAACTTGGTATGATGATTCCTCTGCTTAAAGCGACTAAAAGCATTATGGTTCCCATGACTTTTTTGATATAATTTTGATTTACAAAAGTAGTTCCATAAGCACCAATTTGGACTCCAAATAATGACCCCGCCAAAATGATAACTGTTAATCTTATGTCAATGAGTCCCATCATGCCCCATTTGATTGAGCCAATTAACCCCATGCTAAAGGCAACGAACAGTTCTGTTGCTGATGCAACCAAGCTTGATGCGCCAACTACAAATATCATTCCTGGCACACCAATAAAACCTCCAACTGCTATTGTTGCTGCAAGCATTCCTGTAAGAAATCCAATAGGAATGATGAACCATATTGAGATTATACTATCTGCTACTTTAAGTTTAACTTGTGGAGGAAGATTGATTTTTTTAAGAATCAATGAAAGTTTTGATTTTTTTTCTATGCCACCAGAATTTTGTGTTCTAAATGCGTCATAAAACACATAACCTCCTATTGTAGTCAGAACAATGACATAGGCCAAACTCACATATAGGTCAGATCCTAAATCCCCATAAGTAGTATTGATTTTTTGTTGAACCTCAATTCCTACAAGGACTCCAAGTACTGCACTTGAAGCCATGATAAAACCTAACTTTAAGTCCACTTGACCATATTTGAACCTTTTAAATGCCCCTATTAATGCTTTTGGGAATTTGTGACACATATTTGAAGCGATTGCGACGAGTCCGTCTACTCCTAGGCTCATCATACCTGGTGTCAGTACAAAAGCTCCTCCTGATCCAATGAAACCACTGACAAGTCCTCCAATTAAACCCATAATTAAAAGAAAACTTATATTTAACAAATTTAATTCAATAAATTGAATTATTTTTTTATATATAATTTTTTTATTATTTGAAGTTAATTCGAGATTCCCATTCGATGGGTTCAAATCAACCTGAACATATTCAGTTTTATTTTTAAAGCTATATATCTCATTTTCTTTTGCTAATCTATGCTTAAATCCATCTTTTTCAATCACTAATCCTTGATTTTCGTCATCCATTACAATGGCCAGATAATCTTTGCCATCAGAACTTTCCCATTGACCTAATAAAGGGTTTCCTCCTTTTCCACCAAAAGCATTTAATGCAAAGAAAATAATCAATAAAAAGATCAATAATTTTTTCAAAACTTACTCTTTGTTTCTTGTTTCTTGAATTTTACCAATATAATAAATAACGAAATTTGCAAATGAACCATAGGCTATTGAAATTAAAAATGCCGTACTTATGGGCAACAGAGCATACCATGAACCTAAAACAAAATAATGCATGACTAATTCTTCAAAATAAAAAATTAAGAAATAAAAAATAAATGAGATTGATCCAAAAAATAAAATTCTTAGTTTTAAGGGGTCCATATTTTTAAATTGATTAAGTGAATCTTTTTTCGTCCGTTTCACAACCTTTGAAAATAAATTTCATTCCACCTACTGATACTATTTCAGGGTTCAGTTCTTCTGCCATTTCATTCCATGAATCCCATCCTTTTGTGATATCAACTGTTAAATATTTTTTCATAATTATCTTTCATAGATAGAGATTTATAAAAAGATAAACACTCAGTAGACTTGAACATCGTATCCAACGAATTGCCTGTTAAATCTCTGAGTTCCTTTACCAGTTGTCATACAACCACAAAAAGGATAATCTGATAATATTAATATTATCAGATAGTTATTGTAATATTATAAGGTGTGGTGGAGACAAGGATACTCTTATTCATTGATGCGGTTCACCTAGTGTTCCACTGGAAAGCCTGCTATCATCCAGTCTGCCATTCCAGAACTGTTGATACAGACAATATTTTCCAAACCCTGCATTCCGAGCATTGTGTATACAGTTTGTGCCCTGCGTCCGGAGTGGCAATATACAAATACTCTTTTATAGCTGCTAAGCTCTTCAAGAAACGACCGTTCAATACCTATGGGAATATTTAAACTACCGGGGACATGTCCCTGAGAATACTCTTTGGGCGTCCGTACATCAATAACCCTCTCCGTAGATTTCAAATTATCCAGCAACTGATACAAATCTTGCATAGTAAAATTATCTTCATTTACATGACCAAGTTCCAGTGAAAAACCGCATTGAAGATTTTGAGGAACAGTCGAATCAATGCATTTAGGCTTTGGCAAATCAAGATTTTTCATAATTTGGACAAATTTTTCCACCGTTTGTCCGCTGCCAATTCTGAGATTAAAAGCTTTTTCTTCTCTGATACTTGAGGCTGTACGTCCCAGATAATCATGACCGGGATAAACCAAGGTGTCACCCGGATAGGAGTACAATTTTTGAGTAATACTTTCATAAAGTTTTTCCGGATCACCCAACTGGAAATCGGTGCGTCCACAACCTCGAATCAACAAAGAGTCTCCTGTAAAGAGCATCCCTTCCGTATAAAAACTGGTACAGGCATCTGTATGTCCTGGTGTCGCAATTGCTTTGAGGCTAAAGTGTCCAAACTCTAACTCATCTCCATCTTCAAGAAGAATATCAGCACATTCAATTCCGGAAGGCTTACCAAAAACACTTTTTGCTCCAGTAGCTTCACGCAGCATACATGAAGAAGTAACATGATCCGCATGGACATGCGTATCAATTACGTATTTTAGCTCAACTCCCAGCTCTTCTATGAACTGTAGACTTCGATCAAATTGCTCTTTAACCGGATCAATTATCAAGCCTTCCATAGTTTCAGAATCAAACAAAAAATACGTGAATGTTCCCGTATCCTTGTCAAAAAATTGTCGAAAAACCAACTTGGGCTGGTTTGGTTTAGCCATTGAATTTGTCATTATAATTCAGGTACAAAATACTTCCTTTATCAAATCAAATAATTGTGTAATTTTATCGTTGGAAAAACGGTAAAAGGAGTAGGTTGTTTCACGTCGTGAGACTAAAACGCCCCGGCTTTTCAACAAAGCTAAGTGCTGTGACAGAGTCGACTGTTTAATCCCAGTGTAGTATTCAAGGTTCTGTACTGTTTGTTCACCCTCGCGTAAAGCACACAAAATACGCAGGCGGGCAGGATGAGACATAACCTTTAAACACTGTGCTGCAATTTCAATATTTGTATCCTGCTCACCAAATAGTAGTTCGAGATCAAGTTTTATTTTTTCGCTTTTACTTGCTGAAGTTTTCATGGTATCTCCTTTTCATTAGTAAATATCGTAATATACAAATATAAATAGATCAAATTTATTCTCTTAAATACCAGAAAGCAATATCCAATTCCTGTTCGGTGAACTTGATAAAGAAAAACTGTATAAGTATGCATTTCTATTTATGATACTGTAATTATTACTGTTATTTACCCAAGATCCCACAGATCCATATCCCGCTAAGTTTTTCAATATTCCAGAGTAAAATGTTCTACTAATCCACAGGGAATGGCATGTTTTTCGCAGGGATTTAATCATAGATTTAACATATTTAAGTTATTAGGAGGCAAATATGAAATGGTTAAAATTTGAAACTCATGAGGAAGAGGACGTATCAGATCCTGAAAACTCATATATTTTAGTTTATTTGGGTCCTGAAGCTCTAAAACACGCAGTCATAGTTGATGATTTTGGGACATTCCAGGACAGTCCGGAGTGCATTCCCGGCGGACGTCTTTTAGAGGTTGGTCGTCATTATAGTTATCGTTTGCGGCAAGTTGCAGATTTGGTTGAAGAGCCCCTGGAAGAACAAAAAATTCTTATGAAAGCACAGTCAAAGCGCAACTTTCATTCAGAAATACGACCAGAAAAGCGCCTTGAGAAAAAAGAGGATGACTTGATGATTGGTGCCCCCAATGATTCTTATCCAGATTCTGCAATAGGCGACGCTGGTAACAAGGTAAATACCAATGAACCGCAGCAAAATGTGAAACCAGAACAAGTACCTTTTAAGGACCTTGAATCACTTTTTGTAAAATAGTCAGGACTTAATCAGGTAGTGAAATCTGCTGCCTGGACATATTCGGTCTGATAACACTTTTAATTCAAAGGCTGAATTTTCCCTCTCCGCAAAGTCAACAGCTGCATTTCACGTTCAACTTTACCCTTTTCATCGAAACGTAAATTGCCGGTAACACCAGGAAACATCTCCATATTTAACAAGGCATCCCGCAGATCGTGGTGGCTCTGATTTCGCTCGTCTTCAAGCAACTGCATCAAGATTATCAGCGTATCATAGGCAAAAGCAGTATAAGCTGTAGGACCAATATAATTTTGATGCCGATATAAAATCCGTTCATGCAGCCTTAACAGTTGCTGCATGGCAGGTGTTTTACTTTGCTGGAAAAAACTGTCAACAAATACGGGGTTTTTCACTCCTCGAAGTCCCAGAGCGTACGGCAGGGCTGAATCATTCCAACCACTATCTCCCAGAAAAGTTGTTTTTCTCATTTTATACACTTCACTGTATGGAAAGATGAGACTTAAATTTTTTACACCACCCGAACCAACTGCCACAAAAACGGCATCAAAGTTTAGAATCGGCACTTCCTTCTCTTTAAGTTCCTTCAAAATTATTTTGTCTTCTGTACCCAAACGTCTTATTTTGCCTGTAAAAGTATCGAATTCGTTCACTAGACTTTTTTGACCTTCATCCTTAAAGCCTTCAACTGCAACCACTTTGCATCCCTTCAGAACTGCGGCATCCCAAAATAGTCTCATTTTTTGTCGACCTTCCCGTGTTTTTGCATAAAGTATCAGGAAACGGCAAGCCTGGAGCTCACTCGTTGCATATTCCAACAATTCTTGTATCTCCTGTTTCCAGCTTTGATTATTACGAAATATAAATTCGCCAAGTTCTGGAATGTTTTCTGTCAAAGAAAGAGAAATTAAAGGAACCCGCAAACGCTCAGCTTCTTCTGCAGCAGCCTCTGATGTTTTCCGGGCAAGAGGTCCAATGATGGCAATCACCCTTTCCGTCTCCACCAATTCGCGTACCAGGCTTTTGGTTATTTCCGGATTCAACTGTGAATCACGTACCACAAGTTCCCAAGAATCTTCAAATTTCATCGAATCAGATTCCGTCTGGGCATTGTCTTTATCTTCTGATTTGCCAGTTATTTCATTTTCTTGCGAAGCCTCACCATCACCCATGTTTTCAGGCACTGCAGGAATTTTGTTTGCATGAAGTGCCAGCCACAAACCATTCATAGTTTGCTGTGCCAATCGGGAAACTTTTACGCTGGAACTACTCAAGGGAAGTATTACCCCAATTCGGCGAGGATTGACGTTCAAAGCATTTGAATAGCGGATCTGTATTTGCTTCAAAACTTCAAGCTCTTCCTGATCTCCTTTTACCCTTACAGCAGACATTCTTTGCTCTAAAATCACCAATGCATCTCGGTAACGTTTCAGTTTAGCCAGAAGTTCCAATTCCATTATGAAGATTTTTTTCTGCAGCCATTTAACATTCTTATTATTCTCTGATAAAATTCGCAGTATTTCAGGAGACTGAACTTGATTTAACAAACCATTCAATTTTTCCATACTGACAACATTGGCAGGTTTTGCTTTATACATTCCTTCAAGGCGATATTGTATTGCAGTTAAAAGATCGCCTTCAAGAAATGCTTCGTTACTGAGAATGAACAAAAAATCACTGCGGAATTTTGCTTCAAGAGTTTCCACTGCACGTTTCCTGAAAATCAAATTTTGACTGAGAGGCTTATGCTGAGCCATAAGAGATTTGTTCAAATAATAAAACATCAAAGAGGCCATCTTACTTTCTGGACGTTCACTCAAAAATACTTCTGCTAACTGCTCTGCAGAAGACCACTTTTCAAAATAATAAAGCAATTGTACTTTCAGTCGTGTACGCTCATCAATTCCCAACTGATCTTCTATTTCCTCGTACATTTCCTTGGCCGCTACCGGATCTGATATGAGCAACCTTTCAATTTCTGTTATCAGCATTTTTATTCCCGCAAATTCTGAATCAGCCCACTCTACCCTAGTTTCTGCATTATGCTTTTCTGAAGAAGTATCCAGGTTAGTGGATTTAGATTGCTCTGTACTGCTAAACCAGGGAAAAAGTCTGTTTAAAAAAGATCCTGAAAGATTTTGGTTTTGATCTTTCTGTTCTATCAAAGGCACGGCTGGTTTTTGAGGAATTGTTGAAAAATTTTGTCCGCCGATTTCAAGAGGAATTAGGAACGATCCCGGCAGAACTGTAGGAGTGGAGGACAAATCAGAAGGTCTCAACGGAATACCTTGCAAAGTAAGCTCCTGTTTACCGAAAACATCCTTATTTTCCTCCAACCACTCGCTGTCACTCAGCAAACTTTGGGCATGAGCTGTTACAGTTACTGTTTGAAAGTTCCACACGCTCAGTAAAATGATAAGTAAAATTGGGGAAATTATAACTTGGAGTAAAAACACTTTGTATGCCGTTTTCTTTAATTGTTTATAGCTGTAATTCTGGCCGGAATTCGGTGGTTATCTTCCCGGATTGTGAGCTGTTGACTATCAAAATACTCTAACAAATCAATTGCATGTTTGCGAGAAATGTTTAGTAATTCTTTGAATTGGATTACAGTAATGTTTGGATTTTCACTAAAATAAAATCGCAGACTTTCTATAATTGATGCAATTTGCTCTGGAATATAGTGTAAATCCTCTGTAACCCTTACAAGTCGTTTTGAATGTGCTGCAGATTTGAGTAATGTCATGCCATCCTTTTCGTTTAAACCCAGTTCCTGGAGTAAATGTGTGCGGCGTATAGGTTGGAAACCACCGGACTTAATCAATTCAAGACAGCGTGCAAGACTGTCTTCCCTGCTTTGTGATGTCTGCGGTTGATGTTCTGCTAAGGAAATATACTGATCATTTTGTGTAAACAGACCAACTTTCACCAAATATTTTAGCAGTTTTTCAACCTCTTTTTCTGTAAAAATCAAGGAAAGTTTACCACCAAGTTCAGAACGGGTCATCCCATCGCGATCAGGGAATTTTGCGTGATGCTGCTCCAACGCTCTGCCCAAAAATTTGCCGATTCGCACAATATGCTCCACATGCAGATAACGTCCTGTGAGAGGTTCAACACAAAGTACTTTCTGCTGACTTTGCAAAAGCTGTAAAGCTTTTCCGGACTGCCTGCTGGAAAGGCCGGTGCGAACCGAAAATTCAGACTCAGTTACTCCCCGAACAGACTGCAAATAGATCACTTCTTCAGATCGAATATTTTCATCGCCAACATGAAGACGTTCCAGCCGTTCAGGAAGTTCGTGCTGTACTCTCCTGGATTTACCGGGAGAAGGGTCAATCACCATTCCTCCACCTAAGGTAATCATTGGTGAATAACTCCGGACGATAAATCGGTCTCCATAACTACCGCTTACCAAACTTTCCAAACGTAATTGAACCAACGCTGTTTCTCCTGGAGGCAAAGTTTCACCTTCCAGCAAAACAATTCGTCCAAAAACTTCCTTGCTGCCAAGATGAACACGAACACGAGTCCTGTTTTTCAGAGGGGCTAAAACGTCTTCCAACAGAGTCAATGACACATTAAGCAAATAACTGTCCAGTAATGATTCCGGATGCGCCAACTGGTCACCGCGTTGAATTTCTTCTTTGGTGATTCCTGCTAAATTCAGAGCGGACCTCTGTCCTGCATTAGTTTCTTTGACTTCCTGACCGTGGTTCTGCAATCCTCGAATACGTAAGTTCCGCCGTTGCGGATATAGCAATATTTCCTCATCTTGTCTAACTGTTCCGCTGAGCACAGTTCCCGTGACGACTGTGCCAAAGCCCTTTAGCGTGAAAGAACGATCAACATGAAGCCTGAATGGTTTTTCTGTTGCCGGATGCTGTATTTTTTTCGGTAGTTTTGACAGTGTCTTACGGAGTTCATCCAATCCTTCACCCGTCACTGGAGAGACAGCTAAAATCGGCGCCCCCTCAAGAAATGTTCCTTTCAGCAATTCTGAAACTTCCTCACGACAGAGTTCGACCATTTCTGCTTCTTCCACCAAATCAATTCTTGTGAGAGCCACCAACCCTGTTTGAATTTTCAACATATTACAGATGTTCAGATGTTCCCGTGTTTGTGGCATCACCCCTTCATCTGCAGCTACAACGAGTAAAACTGCATCCAGTCCAGCCACGCCTGCCAACATGTTGTGAATAAATTTTTCGTGACCCGGTACATCCACGAATGCCATTTGATTCCCTTGTTCATCCTCATAATGAGCAAAACCAAGATCAATGGTTATCCCACGTTTTTTTTCTTCTGCCCAACGGTCAGTATCCACTCCAGTGAGAGTCTTGACCAAAGTAGTTTTTCCATGGTCAATATGTCCGCTGGTTCCGATAACAAAAGGCCGGGAGGAAAGGCCTGCAGTTTTATTTGAATCCATTTTTTAATGTGGTGGTTTGTATAATTTCTTGTATTTTAGTAAGATGTTTCCCTAAAAATGTGTAACTCCAGTGAGAACAAGAATACAATTGCTCTCAGTAATTGAAAAAACAGGTTCCTGCTTTTCGAACGGTTAGAGACTATCTTCGTAGTAATGGTATTTAAGAATGTTTGAAGAATTATTGATTTGCGTGTGCAATTATTAAAACAGTTTAAAATGCGTGAAATGTATATTCTAATATCAACATGGACAGGACTCAAGTTCCACAGGGAATATTTCACTGGCTTCAGTAAAAAAGTTTGCTATAATCAATGTGCTACGAAAGATGTTATTTTGTAGAATGAAAAATTAAAGCCGGAAAAGCTTACCTTGGTTTACGCTTTCAATTCCGTTTTATTGGCACTGCTTGGTGCGAAGCATAAAGTATGAACCAATTGGGATACAGCTTCATAATTCTGTTCTCTACATGAGCAGAGACCAGTATCCGGGATCAAGTACGGGATAATAAAATTAAAACTTTTCAATAAATTCAACTTATAAGACATCAGGAAAAGATAGAATTGAGACAGCCATAATGATCTATGTTTAATTGTAAAAGATATTTTTTTATTGTTTTTTCTGGGCTTTTGTGGATATTTTCACCAAATGGAATTTGGGCCGTTGAGAGTTTTTTAAGAGATTCTACTCACAAGGGAGTAATAGATCTTTCACCATATCAAATCTTTCCTGAGAACAGGATGGGCAACGGGATTTATCTCGAGAAGAAGCTTTTAGACTCACATCCCCAACGTGTGATTTTTAAAATTGTTAGCATTAAAAGTACTGAAAGCCACGTATACCTCTTTCGAGATCAAAATGGAGTTTTGGGGCTTAACATTGTAAAAGCTGAGGCAGATAGAGATGCACGTTTTTGGCAGATTGACCCGGAATTTTACCAGTATTCAAACAACATTACTGGACTTAAAAGAATTTTTAGAATATTTCAGAATAATATTCAAGCCATATTACCTTACCTCCGGACCGGATCCGGAGTAACTCCTGCTGCAACTCATGTTATATTCTACCATATAGCCGACTCAAAAGAAGTCATACGTCTCAATGCAAGCGGGCAGGAAATAAAAAACAGGCTTTACACCTTCAGACTTCATGTTATTAATCGAAAACTTGGCGATTCTAAAAGTGTTGATAATCTCCTAATTCAGGACGTAAATTATCGCCTGAAACTGGTTTGGGAAGATGAAAATTCTGTCAGCTACAAATTGAGTAACGGCGAAAAATACACTGTAGATTTGCTGAATTATGTACCCGAACTTTTTTAATAACAGCACTTAAGGCTCTCCTATGTAAATCTGCCTTTCTCAATTTCATCACTTAAATTTTTAAACATAAAACAATGTCTCCGAATATTTCCTGTTTGATATATGATATGGACGGCCTCCTCCTGGATACAGAAGGCATATACACCGAAGTCACCCAGCAAATTGTAGGTGAATTCGGAAAGGTTTTCGATTGGTCCGTTAAGGAAAAGATTATTGGCCGTAGATCTATTCAGGCCGCAGAAATTATAGTTGAAAGTCTGGACTTGCCAATTAGTCCGCAAGATTACCTGTACTCAAGGAAAGACGTTTTGCTGGAAAAATTTAAAGATACTGAGGCCTTACCCGGTGCAAAAGAGATGACCACTCATTTCTTCAAATTGGGGATTCCACAAGCCTTGGCCACTAGTTCATCGTCTCCGATGTTTGAGGCAAAATTTGAAAAACATAAAAAATGGTTTTCCCAATTCGCTCAAATTGTCAGGGGAGATGACCCTGAATTGAAAGAAGGTAAGCCTGCTCCTGATATCTTCCTGCTTGCAGCAAATCGAGTTGGGGTTGATCCTGCGGAATGTCTGGTTTTTGAAGATGCGCCTACCGGAACTGAAGCCGCATTGGCTGCAGGAATGTCCGTGGTCGTTGTACCTGATCCCAATATGGATCATTGTCACTACAAAAATGCATCGCAAATAATTTCTTCTCTGAAAGACTTTGATCCAGAATATTGGGGACTGCCCAAATTCGCTGAACCCATTTGACACTTGCCCGGTTCTGATGAAAGTACTTATCACAGGATCATCCGGAATAATCGGAACTGCATTGTCAAAGGCCCTAACTGCCGAAGGTCATTCTGCAATCAGTTTGCCGCGCCTGAATAATGATCCGGATTCACCTGTTGGAATACGGAATTTGTTTAAAGGATTTAGCCCGGGTTGGGGAAATCTATTCAGTCGTTCACTTGGCAGGTGAAAACATTGCAGTTGGTCGTTGGAGTAAAACAAAGAAAAACCGTATCTTGAACAGCCGGGTCAAAGGAACAAAACTTTTGGCTGAGTACTTTACCAACTCTAATCAGATACCTCGGTTAATTATTTCTGCGTCAGCAGTTGGTTTCTATGGTGACAGAGGAACAGAAATTGTTGATGAAGATAGCAAGGCCGGAAGCGGTTACCTGGCAAATGTTTGTGTACAGTGGGAAGATGCCTTAAAAGTTGCTGCTAAAGCAGGAATTAGAGTAATAAAAATGCGCTTTGGTACTGTACTGAGTAAAGAAGGAGGAGCCCTGAAAAAGATCCTGGTGTCGTTCAAATTGGGGCTCGGCGGTGTTTTCGGTAGAGGAGAGCAATATATGAGTTGGGTCAGTATTGATGATGCCGTGGCAATGATTCAATATGTTTTGACAAACAACTCATTACAGGGTCCAGTAAATTTTGTCACACCGAATCCCCTCAACAACCGTACGTTCGCCAAATCTTTAGGCCAAGTTTTGAGTCGTCCCACAATTTTTCCGTTACCGGCATTTGCCGCACGCATTGCATTGCGTGAAATGGCAAATGAACTGCTGCTCTCCAGTAACCGTGTTTATCCCTCAAAACTTATGGAAAGCGACTACAAGTTCCTCCACCCTGAGCTAAATCAGGCCCTCATTAACTTAAAGTAAGTTGAAGCTTTTCTCAATCAGTATCTTGATCTCACTCAACATTGCCGGATAATTTTGTAATTCCTTTTCTTATGATGGATTGAAATGAAATAATTTTCTCGTTGACTTGCTCCAGAGTGGGGAAAAAAAGATAGGTGCTATCCAACATTTTTACTTTGACAAAATATTAATAGCAAATAAAACCACAGCAACGTTGAAAAAAGGTATTAAAATAAATAAACAGGTCAACCAAGCGGCTCCCGCTGGTTTTACTAAGTTAAGTGTCCATCACATATTAGTAATCTTTTTGGGAGACCTAGTTCTGGTATCAACGTGACTGAAATAAATTACACCCCATTTCCCGAAAGTCGAGTTTCCCACTTCTTCCTATTCGGAATTATTTATTTTTTACTCAGTCATGATTTTTCCTATTATTTGATATCGGATGTAAACAGAGCTAAAACGAAATAATCACTGCTCAAACCACTTCCGTCTAAACTTCTACTTTTTTAGGTTTTCTACTTACAAGCCCCTTAAAATCTTCCAAAATCATGTAAAGTACCGGAATAAATAGGAGGATCACAAAAGTTGAAAACAACACTCCAAACGCTAAACTGATGGCCATTGGAATTAAAAATCTTGCTTGTAAGGATTGCTCAAAAAGCATTGGGAGCAAACCGAAAAAGGTGGTTAGGGTTGTCAATAAAATTGGTCGGAAACGGCGCACTCCAGCTTCAACAATTGCTTGTCGAATTGGAGTTCCTCTCTCGCGGTAACGGTTGATGAAATCCACTAAAATCAGTGAATCGTTGACCACAATTCCGGTCAATGCGACAATTCCCAAAACACTGATAACACTCAAACTGTAACCCATCAGCAAATGTCCTAGAAGTGCTCCAACCATTCCAAACGGAATTGCAGTCATGATAATAACAGGTTGAAAATAGCTCCGGAACTGCAACGCCAACAAGCTGTAAATCAAAAGCAAAGCCACAATACCGCCTTGTTTTACACCGTCCATTGTGTTGGTTTGCGCACGGTGTGCGCCTTCAAATGAATATTGCAATTGCGGGTTTTGACTTTTAATATTCAGCAAAAGTTCTTGTTTGATGGAGCTTTGGATTTCTCCTGTGTTACCAACTCCGGAATCCACCAACGCCCTTACGCTCACAATTCGCCGTCCGTCAATTCTCCGGATGGCACTGTAAGATTGACCGAATTTTAACTCAGCCACTTGTCTCAAAGGCAATAATTCTCCAGTAGGAGACAAGATTACCAAATCCTCCAAATCCCCCAAATATCGGCGTTCTTCGAACGGTAAGCGTAGTTTCACGCTCACTTCATCGCTATCTCGCAACAATTTAAAAACTTCAACGCCTTGAAAAGCAGCTCGAATTTGCTGAGTCAATTCTTGTGTACTTAAACCCAAAGTTCGTCCAGCCGGACTGAGACGCAATTGCACTTCACGTTTTCCGTCTTCGGTGCTGTCTTCTATGTTACTGACTCCGGGATATTCACCCAATTTTTCTTTAAATTGCTCGACGATGACCAAAAGTTTATTTGTATCGGGGTGACTGAGTTGCAGATCAATATCGTAATTTGAACCCATAGAATGTCGCGCACGAATGTTGAGTGCTTCAATTCCGGCAACTTCGCCCATTTCTTTGCGCCATCTTCTTGAAAATTCGACTGCCGCAAATTTTCGTTCATTGAGAGGTTTCAGATAAACTCGTACCGAAGTTTTGTTAGCACCGCCCCTTCCGACTGTACTGTAAATCCCATCATGAACAGGTTGTCCTATTTCAACTTCATATTCACGGAGCAACTTTTCTGCGCTGCGCAACATTTTTTCTTCAACTTCACGACTGACCGAGGCCGGAGTTCCAAAAGGCATTCGTGCGGTGACTGCAATGTTATCGCGATCTATTTTGGGGAAAAAAGTAAATTTCATGTGTCCGCCTGCCACCAATCCTGCGCAAAGTAATATAAAGAAAAGACCGAGTGCAAAAATAGTGTAACGGTAAGTAATACTCTTTTCCAAAATTTTACGGTATGGTTTTTTGGAAAACCAAAAAAGGGCGGAACTGAAATAATGTCGCGGCATTTCAAGAATTTTCCCAAGTGGCGCAAGTATCCAAGCCATCACCCGATTGATGTGTGAGAGATGTCCGGGAAGAATAAACATAACTTCCAGCAAAGAAAAGAGTAAAACCGCAATCAAAACATTTGGAATATTTTGGAAAATATTTCCGGTGATGCCTGGAATAAAATAAATCGGAATGAAAGCTGCGATGGTGGTCAGGATTGTAATTAAAACCGGCGGGGCAATTTCAATTGCGCCGTCCACAGCAGCATCCAATGGCGATTTTTTCATTTCCTGATGCGCATAGATATTTTCGCCGACTACAATGGCATCATCCACCACAATTCCTAAAACCAAAATAAAGGCGAAAAGCGAAATCATGTTGATGCTGGAATCGGTGATCGGCATCGAAATCATGGCACCGGCAAAGCTTATGGGAATGCCTATCATAATCCAAAAAGACAAATCCACTCTTAAAAAAAGTGACAATGTCAGAAAGACCAAACCCAGTCCCAACCATAAATTTTTCATCAATAAATTGATGCGATCTTCCAAAATGATGGATGAATCTTTCACAATTTGTGTTTGCACACTAGATGGTAACTGACTTTTTAATTCTTCCATTTTTTCATGAACAGCTTTTGAAACGTCGGTTGGCGTTTGCTCGCCGACACGGTAAACTAAGATTCGTTCCGACGGTTTTCCGTTGTATCGTGAACGAAGATCTGACTCCTCAAATCCATCCGAAATGTGGGCAATATCGCCCAAGCGCAAAATCCCCTGGTCGGTTGTTAGCAGCGTAATTTCTGCATATTCCGCTGCCGTGTAACGACGCTCTTTGGTGCGAATGAGCAGATCACCTCCGACAGTTTGGATCTTTCCTCCGGGCATATCAAGAGTTGCCTGGCGGATGATTCCGGAAATTTGATTCAGCGTGAGAGCATGTTGCTGCAAGGCAGATTTTGAAATTTCGAGTGTCATTTCAAAACCCCGCGACTGTTCCACATCGACTTGCGTGATGTCCGGATGCGTCAACAAAGTGTCCCGAGCCATTTGAGCCAACTCAATCAATGACCGCGCCGGTGCATCTCCATAAAGTGCGATATTCAAAACTTCTCTCCGCCTTCGAGGTAACTGCACCTGAGCATCATCGGCCTCTTCAGGAAGAGTCGTCAATCCAGTAACAGCCGATTCCACCTCGTCAAACACCCTTTTTTTGTCCGCCCCTTTTTGCAGTTCAATCCGGAAACTGCCCATGCCTTCTTTAGCAGTTCCAGTAATTTTTTTGATTCCAGTTATTCCAGAAACTGCATTTTCAATCGGCAACAATATTGATTCCTCAATTTCATCAGGAGTTGCACCAGAATACGGAGCAGCTACAACAATAAAATCGAGATCAAACTCAGGGAACACTTCCTGTTTGATATTGGAAACACCCATTACACCGGCCACTAAAATAATGACCATCAGCAAATTTGCCGCCACTTTATGTTCTGCCATCCAACGAATCATGACTCCTCCTTATGTGATACAGAATTTTGTTTTCTTTGGTTATTCTCTCGTTGTTGCCCTTTTCCATCCCCTTGTTCACCTTTTCCATCCCCTCGTTTCCTTCGCCTTTTAGTTTCTCCTGAAAGCTGTTTCCTTCTTCCGTCTCCCTTTTTCTTGATTTTATCTTTCCCGGCACTGCGGATTTTAAGTCCATTTGCAGCACCTTTGATGGGAGAAATGATAATCTGTTCTCCTGGCTTTACACCACCAGAAAGATAAATATTGTCTTGATCAAGATGTGCAATTTTCACTCGCCGAACCTCCAACTCGCCCTCCAAGGCAATCCACACTGTGTCCTGATCCCGCAATGCTTGTGCCGGTATGTTGACCACATTTTCCAGTTGTCTTCCTGGAATGGTCACATCGACAAAAGCTCCCACAAAAAGAGGCATATTCGAGGTTTGGGGAGTCGGTGGGCTTTCCGGATTCGCTGTTCCCACAGTATTAATTAGCGTGTTTTCAGAAGTTCGTTTGTTTTTCGGCTTCACCTGTGACTTGCGTCTCAGGCGAAAGGGGTCCTCCGCTTCAGCTATCAATTGCACCATCATCCCACGCGGTGTCAGTTCCAGCAAATGCCGTTTCACCGTCGCATTCCAAACGGACGCAGAAATCATTCCGGCTAAAGAAACAGTTGCAGGAAATTGAAATTGATTTTCGCCATCAAGTGATGAGGAGGATTGAGGCAGCCAATCCATGCGCCCCATCGGCAAATCGATCACGACCTCAGCCTGATCACTGCCCAACAAAACCGCCAATTTTGTTCCGGGATTAACATATTGTCCCAAATCCACATTTTTTGACTGCACTACTCCGTTGAAAGGAGCCTTCAAACGCGATTGCGACTGCCGGATGCCAATGCTCAAAAGCTGATCGCCTTTTTTTGAAAAAACTGCCTTCGTTCATTTTTGGACCAATCCAAATTACTTCTCCACCAATACGTGCGCTCAAGATTATTTTTTTTGCAGCACGAACACGTCCATGAGTTCTTACCTCAATTTGTGGATTGCTCAAAGTTGCCTCCATCACCTCCACCAAAGTTCCCCGTTGAAAATTTGTTTTTTTTGCGTGCTTTCGGCTTATTATTCAGCAAGGCTAAAGTAACTCCTGCACCTAATCCAAGTACCAAAATAGGGAGCCAGAATTTTAAATTAAATATTTTTTTCCACATGTATTCGTTTCAGTCAAATAATTGAAGGAGATTTGGGTAAATGCAAAGAAAACATTGCCCCTTTTCCCGTATTGCTCTGAACATCGATTGTACCTCCGTGTGCTTCGATGATTGTTTTGCACAAACTCAAACCCAGCCCGTAGCCGCCGGTTTTCTTGTTGCGTGACTTGTCAGTGCGATAAAATGGTTCAAAAATCAAATCAAACTCCTCATCCTGAATACCGGGGCCGTGATCCTGAATTTCAATGAGCGTTCCTGTATCACTCTTTTTCAAACGAATTTCAACTGGAGCATTTTCAGCTGGAGAATATTTGAGTGCATTGGCTAGTAGATTTTTCAATACTGTTTCGATTTGTTCTGTATCTGCTAAAGTCTGAAACGTTTCCGGGGCACTCTCAAAGCGAATCCCAGGAGTTTGTCCTTCAAAAGTAATACAAATATCCTGAATCAACTTTACCAAATCTGTTTTTTTCAAATTCAACTGACCATATTCACTTTTTTAAGCGGGCAGTTTCCAAAATTTCGGTCACCATTTGCTCCATTTCCTGAACATCATCGAGCAAACTTTCACGCGAAGCATCTTCCGGAATAAATTCTAAAGCAACTTTCATCCGTGTCAACGGCGAGCGAAGTTCATGACTTACATCGAGTAAAAGCTGTTCTCGTGCCGACAACATTTCCCTGATTCGTTCTGACATTTTGTTGAAAGCTAGAGATAAATCTCCTAGCTCATCGCCACGTTTTTCCGGGAGACGATGTTCTAAATTACCCTTACCCAAAGCAACAACTCCTTCAGAAAGCCAATTAATCGGTTTCAAGATCCAGCGCAGCGTTAGCCATGTTCCTAACAAAATCAGACTTATGAGTCCTAAAATAGTTAAAATCCAGGGAAGAACTTGTCGCAGATCTCTCCAGCTGTCTGATGCTGCAATAATAAACCTGCCCGCTTCGGTATCAACGATAACTATTCCTTGTTTTTGATGGCGTCCAAAACTGAATTTAGTTTCAAAACCTGAAAATTTTGGATTCACTGGAGTTCTTGATATTTCTTCCAATTTTCGGAGATTTACTTTATCCAAAGGGGGAATTCCAGAAGCCGTTTGCCATGAATCTTTTTTGCCCTCAAAACGAATTATCAGAAACAAACGCTGTGACAATTCACGGGCATATTCTAAATTGAGATTTTCCTGTAAATCTCTAACAAGGTACGCACCATATTGCGCAAGGTTATTTTGAAAGAATATTCTCCTGTTTTCTCGAAAACCATGCCAACTAATAGCAGAAATTACGACAACCAGTAAACTTCCTGAAATCAGCATAACTGAAATCAATTTAGTAAAAACGGAGTTAAAGGGGCGTTTAAGCCATTCAAGCCTCATTTTCACCTCCAATAAACAAATATCCTGTGCCCCAGATAGTTTTGATAAAACGAGGATTTTTTGGATCATCACCAAGTTTTTGACGCAAGCGGCTCATGGTAATGTCAACAGAGCGGTTGAAGGCATCCCATTCAATGCCTCGTAATTCTTCAATAATTTGGTCGCGATTGAGGACTTTTCCCTTGTTTTTTACCAGCAAAACAAGGCACTCAAATTCATTTAATGTCAAATGCACCAATTTGTCATCAACCCGGACTTCGTATTTATGGGAATCAATGCACAAAGCACCAATCGTTTTTATTCCGGATTCAGATTTTGTCTGTATCCGTCTTAAAATAGCTTGAATTCGTGCCACCAGTTCTCGCGGTTCAAATGGTTTTGGCAAATAATCATCAGCCCCAATTTCTAAACCAACAACCCGATCCATCACTTCGCCGCGGGCAGTGAGCATTACCACCGGAACGCTACTAGATTGGCGTATGGTACGGCAAACTTCAAAACCATCCATTTCCGGAAGCATCACATCCAAAATAACCAAATCCGGAGTTTCTTCTTCCAGCTTTTCCAATCCTGCACTCGGCAAGGTTGCTGTCATAACAGTAAAACCCATTTTGCTAAGATAATCTGTCAAAAGACGATTTAGTTTTTCGTCATCATCGATGATCAGAATTTTTCCGAAAACGGCAGTGGTTGTAGTCATATTGTTTTAAGTTTGACAAGATTCGCAAAAACTTTTTGTGAATGAACAAATTGTTAAACCCCTACTTTTTTGTAGAAAAGGTTGGGTGGATGCGCTATCGTTTTTCCACCCTAATTTTTATTTGTATCGTCTCCCCAATTTTCATTGCTCTAAATTCATCGTTCGGAAGTCCGGTTTTTTTCATGGCATCTGCCAATAATTCCGGAGGCTCTAAAAATGGTTCATGCGTTAGTTGAAAAGTTCCCCAATGAATCGGAATTGATTTTTGCGAACGAATTTCTTGATGAACCAAAACTGCTTGAGCCGGATCAAGATGCTGATTAAGCATGAAATATCTTGGGCCGTAAGCACCAATCGGAATCATTGCCAATTGAAACGGGCCTAATTTGTCTCCGATTTCCTTGAATAGTTTTTCGTCGTATGCTGTGTCTCCGGCAAACCATGATTTAAAATTTCCAATTTGAACTGCCCAAGATCCCCATAAACTTTTGTTGGTGTCCCAAGGTGTACGCCTAGACCAATGCACGCTTGGAGTAAAAGTGATTTTTACAGTAAGGCTCCCTTTTTTTGAAAATTGGTGCGTCTCCCACCAATCCAACTCAATCACTTTTTCAGTTGCAATCCCGCGCTCCAAAAACCACGCTTTTAATCCCAAAGGAACTAACCACGTCACGGAATCTCCAAACATATCAACGGTGCGAGAATCCAAATGGTCATAATGGTTGTGCGAAATAACAACAAAATCAATTCCCGGCATTTCCGCAAAAGTAAGGGCCGGAGGCGTGAAACGCTTTGCCCAAAAATCAAACGGGGCCGCATAATCAGTCAAATGTGGGTCGGTCAAAAAATTAATTCCTTGATATTGCACTAAAACAGTAGCATGTCCAATCCACGTTGCACGAGGTACAACTGCAGGCGAAGTGGACCTTAAATCGATTTGTGATAACTCCACCTCTGCTAAAATAGATTCAATTTCTTTCTCAGCAACAGAAGGAGTTGGCCCTTCCTTGAAACGCATCGACAACCACTGGAATATACTTACGCTTCTTTTGGTTTTAAAACTATTTTTTCCATGATGCACTTTATTCGAATCATATTTAACATTGTCGGAAAAATTTGTTAGTGGCATAAACATACTCACCAAGGTAACAATGCACAATGCAATGAAAATAGTGGTTTTTTTCATTTATTATTCTTTATTTTTTCAGCTCTGGCAATTTTATCCAAACGCAAATGCAACTGCAATTCCAGTTCATCTTGTGGATCCGCTATAAGGCCTCCGGCAACTAACGGGACATCCACATTTAAAGCTGAAAATGTGGTTTTTAGTTGCCCCTCGACCAAAAGAAATCCAGCTTGTTTTGAAAACGACAACGCAAACTTTACTGGAAATATTCCGCCTGCAACTTCCAAATTCCCGGAAACTTCCGGCAGTTGACCTTCCATCATTTTATCCCAAGCTGATTTTTCGAGCCATTCGGAAACGAAACGAATATTCGGAGTGAGATCGGTTTTGAGAATTTCCGGAATGTCTCCGTCACGTAATGGGTTGCCTGAATCCAGTGTTTTCACAGGAACACTTACTTCAACTTGAGCCTTTTCTCCGGATTCTTCCCAGTGCATTTCTGCTGTGACATCACAGCTTTTGCCAATCACACCCACATCGGCAAAAAAGAACATAGTTTTTACTGTTTTATAAGCTAGACAATGCTCTTCCGGAGCAAAAATTGGTTCCTCAGGAAAAACTAAAGGTGAATTCAGAAGTAGTAAAATACCAGTTGTAATAATTACGAAAATCTTTTTCATGCTTGCTGTTCAATGAATTGTGAAAGAAATATAATTTGACGTGTAATCAGAAGGCGGGCATGTAATTCCGCCCTAACGTTTAAATGCTCAATGCCAGAAACCGCCTCGATGTCTACCCCATCCGCCTTTTTCAGAACGTTTACGACGCTTTTCCATTTTCTCCACTATTTCAGATCGTTGTTCCGGAGTCAGTGTGGCATGGAATTTTGCAAAACTATTGGCTAATTTTGGCAATTTGGCTCTTAACTGTTCAAAGCTTCCCGTTAATACAGCTTCAAAATTTTCTGCATCAGCGGTCTCGCTTTTCATTTGATAAAATATTTCATCGTTAATCGTTTGTCTAATTTCCTGCAGAGAGTCTTTTTCTGCAAACAAATCTTCTGCAATTGGCAAGATTTTTTGTGATTGTTCGTCGCTGAGCCCAAATCGATCTGTCGCAAGCTCAGTGGCACGTCTTGGGCTCATCTCTTTATTTCTGCATCCTGCATTTGTCAATGGAATCGTGACAACAATCAACAAACCCAAAATTATTTTTCTCAAACAATACCTTGATCTGTATTTACGATTATTCATAATAATTCTTTCAGTCTGAAGTTTTAAATGCTGGTGAATTTAAGTGATTCCCAATTTTACAGATAGTTTTTTTGAAAAGCTTTTCCCGGTAGTAACAGGGTGTATCAGTTTGTATCAGTATTAGTGGTTGATGGTTTTTCTGAAAATAGTTTTTTTGAGGTATGACAAAAAGTATTTGTTGTATCTTGAATTTTAGACCCATATTTCATCATTAATTTAATTGTATAATTGACCAAAGCACTTGAGATTGTTAAACTGTGTTATCTCCTTTTTTTAGAATCTGGTATTAAACAATTTTTTTAATGAAGGGAATCTATGAGAATTGCAATAATTGTCTTTGTTGGTATTTTATCTTATTTTGTTGTTGTGCTGCCGGGTTATTATTATTTTGTCCCGGGAGGTAATGAGGAGATTTCAAATTTAAAAACTTTGACAGGATTGCCGGTGGGAGTCGCTGCCAAGTCTTCAACAGAACTTACCATTGCAAATCCTGGAGACGCTCCGCCCACTAAATGATCCGTAACTTTTTGTAGTTCTAATTTAAAAAATTTCACTCAATTGCAGTAAACTTATTTTACTACATTATTTTTCAAATTATTTGAAAATCAGAGGGGGAAATGCCTATTCATCTTTCATTTAAAAACATTCGAAACTCAAAAGCTGTTTCCGAGCACGTACATCAGGCTTTTGAAGAATTGATAAAAATTACTGACGATAAATATCCTTTTCACGTTAAACTGAACAAAGTTGCAGACAAATCTTATCATGTGGGCATCAATTGCAGTTACAGGAGCAAGCTACTTTCCAGCAAAGCCGATCATGAAAATCTTTACAAAGCCCTTTCCAAAGGGGTTGATTCCATGAAATCCCAGGTAATCCGTAAAGCCGAAAAAGTCCGCGGCTGAAAATATTGCAACACGGAGAGCACGACTACTGTCTCCTGTTTTAGATTCAAAAGTTTCATGTTTGGACTTGTTTCTCACCATATCAAATATCTTCCTGCTGGAGTATTGGCCTTTGCGTTTATATTGTTATTCTGTGTGAATACTCAACTTCATGCAGCCTGTCGTGGAGAAGGATTCATGGGTGTTTCCTCTAATGATCCAATCCAGTCATTGGTTGATATAACTTACTCTCCAGTTTATTCAAGTGCTAGCACATCCGGAACACTAGGATGTAAAAATTGGAATTTTTCACAATTCATAGAGCAGTCACGGATGCAATTCCTTCAGCAGTCCCACACACAATTGCTGGTGGAAATAGTACAAGGACATGGTCCTCATCTGGAGGCTTTGGCAAAACTGATGACTTGTCCGCAATCGTCTGCAGAAGAGTTTTCAAATATGTTATGGGAACATCGTCAGCAAACAGTTCAAATTTTTGAAACAGCAAAACAGAATCCGGAGTTCTTAGCTGAACTCAGGAAATGGATTGCGGCTAATCGGCAATTGCGGAACAACTGCAGTCTGTCTTAAATAAGGAAAAAATAATGCGCTGGAAAATAGTTCTGCTTTTAGCAATTGGAATATCACTTTGCAGTGGAACCCTATGGCCCTGCCACAAAGGTGGACCCATGGGATTTGCTACTAATGATCCGGGAGGTTTTTCTCTCGACATTACACTGTCTCCAACTTTTACCGGTGCAAGTACACATGGTACATCTGGTTGTAAAGATTGGGATTACGCCAAGCATCAAAGGATTCAATTTCTGGAAACTGAGTGGATATTTTTAAGTGAAGAGGCATCTCAAGGGAAAGGTGAGAATCTGATCGCACTGGCACAAATGATGGGTTGTGCCAAAGAAAGACAAGCACAGTTTGCTGTTGTACTCCGGCATCACTATTTTTCACTCTTTAAAAATACAGATTCCCGCAGCATATTTTTACTGAAACTTGAAACTCTTTTAACGCAAAATCCGTCACTCTCTTGTTCTGGATAAAAAAAAATTTAACTCAAAAAGCTAAAAGATATGAAAAATGATTTTATGATGCACCTTGTAATTGTTGGTGGAATTATTTTGGTATTTTCTCTAATTTTGAAAATCATTGATGTATCATTTTAATCCTCAATTTTAGAAATAGTTCCTCTCAATAATTTAAGCCTTTTTTTAGTTCAAGCACTTGAAAAGAGGTTAATGTTTTTACGCTTCAGTTTTGAAAAATCATCAAAGAAAGTTTGAATTTAGAGATAAAATGGCCTAACCCTTGTATATTTTGTCTTTGTTATAACTTTATAACCAGAAGTTGCTGAGATTTACTCTGTTACTTTAATTGACACTTTTGCCATAACATAGAGGTTTGAATGAATTGGCTAAAACGAACTGTAAGCATTAGTGCACTTGCAGGCAGCTTATTATTTGGCGGTATCACAAGTGCACGTGCGGAAACCCTGCAAATTGTCTTTAATAATAGCCTCTGGGGCGCTGCAATCGGCGGTGTTTCTGGGCTCGCTATCTGGGCTTTGCAGGACGAAGATAAAGAGGATAAATTGTTCCCACAATATGTTATAAAAGGTATGGCCTTAGGCATGTTTGCAGGAATGGGAGTAGGAATTTTTGAGGCCCGTTCAGACGGTGGCGTTTTCATGAGTGATGGTAATCCAAAGGGTCTGCTGCACTTAGAGACAAATTCACATTTGCTAACCTTGCGACCTACAAAATTATTGCCTCAACCAGAATTCAATGCAGAAACAGTTTACCCTGAATGGCGTTTAGATTTGTTTACCGCATCTTTCTGAACCACACATGAACTTGATGATCACCGGGGGTGCGGGCTTCATTGGAGCAAATTTGATTTTGCACTGGCTGCGTCATTACCCTGATGATTTGGTAGTCAATTTTGATGCCCTCACTTATGCAGGCAATTTGGCCAACCTGGAAGACGTAAAAGACCTTCCAAACTACCGCTTTTTCTACGGTGATTTGCGAAATGTTCTGGAAATTTCAAAAGCTTTTTCTGAACATAATATTGAAGCAGTAATTCATTTAGCTGCAGAATCTCACGTGGACAGAAGTATTCACGGTCCTGCTGACTTTATTGAAACCAATGTAACAGGTACCTTCAACCTTTTAGAAGCGGCACGTGAATTTTGGGGTGATGATCTGAGTAAACATCGAATTCTTCATGTAAGCACTGATGAAGTATACGGTTCGCTTGGTTCCACCGGAAAGTTTTTGGAATCCACTCCATATGCCCCAAACTCTCCCTATTCTTCTTCAAAAGCAGCAAGTGACCACCTTGTAAGAGCCTGGCATCACACTTATGGAATGAATGTGGCCACAACCAATTGTTCCAATAACTACGGCCCTTATCAATTTCCCGAAAAACTGTTACCGTTGCTCATAAATAATTGTGCTCAGAACCTTCCCATACCTGTTTATGGAGATGGGGAAAATATTCGGGACTGGTTGTTTGTTGAAGACCACTGTGAGGCTTTGGACTGTGTTTTTCATGAGGGAGATACCGGAGAAACATACAATATAGGCGGTTGCAATGAATGGAGAAATATCGATATTGTCCGCTATTTGTGCCGTGAACTGGACAAAAAGCTTAATCGAAGCGGAGTTGATTCATATGAGAATCTAATCACATTTGTTAAGGACCGTCCCGGACACGACCAGCGTTATGCAATAGATGCAGGAAAAATTAAAAACACTTTAAATTGGACTCCGCGTCACACTTTTGAGGAAGGACTGACCAAAACCATCCGCTGGTATTTTGACCATCAGGACTGGGTCAGTAACATTACTACCGGAACATATCGAGATTACTACAAACACCAATACGGTTGATTATTATTTGATCATCGTTGATTATTTTCAATTAAAGGTTGTATGTTGATTGTTTCAGCTGAAAACTGTCCAAATCATGCCATTAATTCTTGAAGATGCTTTACTTTCTGCAGCCGACGGCCTGGTTCAGTCAGGAAGTAAAATCTGGTTCCATTTTCAAAAATATCCCTGGGATCTTGCCTTCCAGGAACAAAATCCTGGTGTTGGAGAACATCGAAGACACATAGAAACCCGCCTGAATCAAGGGTTACCTGACCCAAAATTAGCCCATGTCCTTTCGGGAACTTACCATTTAGGTATTTCCCCTCATATATACAGCTATTATCATCTGCTTGCAGATTTGTTACCTCATCTAATTGCTTCTCAAAAATTTCCGGTGCTGGTTCCAGAATTTATGCCAACTCAATTTATTGATTTTTTAAAAAAAGCAGAGTTTGAGGTACAGGTCTTGTCTCCAGGTATTTTCATCGTAGAGCGACTTTTAATTCCGGAAATGAACTTTCCAGATTGGAATTCTGAGAAAGTTAAATTGATACAGTATTTTTTTGAAAAAATTGTTCCTCTAAAAAGCCTGCCAAATTCTCAGACTTCAAATTCTGAAAAACGGATTTATGTTTCACGTAAATTTGCTGTTAAACGGCACTTATCAAATGAAGATGAGTTTTTACCATTACTGAAAAAAAACAAATTCAGTAAGATTTATCTGGAGCATCTGAGTGTCCCGGAGCAAGTTCAGCTATTTAGATCTTCTTCGCACGTTATTGCAGCACATGGCGCAGGATTGACAAATATTTTGTTTGCACCTGCTGATGTCAAAATTTTAGAGATACGACCAGTTATTTCAAGTGGCCAGTTTTGTTTTGAAAATTTATTTTCTCTGGGCTGGCCCGGAAGTGAACACATTGTATCTCACCGCAGCGGTGAATTTGCGCTTCCTTTAGAATTACTGCAAGAAGTTTTGAAACGTTGGGAAGGTGATCCGAAAATCTGATTTTACTGGAAGATTAAAATAAACAACAAACCGACTGATAAGAACTCAAATCAGAACCGTTCAGCTACAATGTCTACAATGTGTTTGCCAATATTGAGAGAAGAAGTTGCTGCAGGTGATGGTGCATTACAGACATTAATGATGTTTTTGTTTCCCTGAATTAGAAAATCATCAACCAGTTTCCCGTTGGACAAAACTGCTTGTGCTCGAATGCCCGCCGGTGCTGTTTCCAAGTCATCTGCAGAAATTTCCGGAATCAAACGCTGCAATGCCCGAACGAAGGCAACCTTGCTGAAAGAACGCCACATTTCACCTGCACCTGCCCGCCAGTATTTTGCCGCTAATCTTATGAATCCGGGATAACTCAAAACTTCTGCTAATTCCAAAAAATTAACAGTACTTCGATTGTAACCTTCCCTGGCAAAAGCCAGTACGGCATTTGGACCACATTCCAGAGAACCATTAATCATACGTGTGAAATGTACACCTAAAAAGGGAAAACTTGGATCCGGAACGGGATATATTAAATTTCTGCACAAATGATGTTTTTCAGGCCGTACCTCGAAGTATTCACCTCGGAACGGAATAATTTTTGATTCCGGAGGTTGAGTCATAGCTGTTATTTTGTCGGAATATAATCCGGCACAGTTAACTATAAAACGCCCCTCAAATTCGCCTTGCTCAGTTTCTACGACTATGCGTTCAGAATGGCGAATACCAATCACTTTTGTGGAGCAATGAATCTGGTTATCTTCGTTATTCTGAAGATGCTTCGCAAATCGCTTGCAGACTTGTCCATAATCAACGATTCCTGCCTCCGAAACATGAACGGCTTTAATACCTGCTACATGCGGTTCAAGTTCGTGAAGTTTTTCTGAATTGATCATTTCACAGCTGACTCCGTTGGTTCGCCCACGTTGATAAATTGTTTCTAAAGCGGGCAACTCAGCTTCAGAAATTGCTACAATCACTTTCCCGCAAATCTCAAAATCTATTTCTTCTTTGCGGCAAAAATCCTCCATCCTGGATTTTCCTTCAAGGCAGTTGAGCGCTTTTAGAGAGCCCGGTTTATAGTATATTCCTGTGTGCAGGACTCCTGAATTGTGTCCTGTTTGGTGGGCCGCCAACTGCTGTTCTTTTTCCAGCAATGTAATTTTAAGCAGTGGATAATCAAGGGTGAATTGGTAGGCCGTGGCGAGCCCAACAATACCCCCACCGATAATAATGATGTCAGTTTGCTGCATTTTTTTCGGTTCTTCACCTCACTGAATCAAGAGCACGACCAATTCCTTACAGCCGTGAACTCCATAAACGAGGGTTTGCTCTATATCAGCAGTTTTTGAAGGACCTGAAATCAGGAGCGCATTACTCGGCATCTCAGAATTCCAGTTTTCAGTGGTCATTGCTTCCAAAAAATTGTTGTAAATTGTGTTTGCATAAAGCACCGCGATGTGAATCGGCGGAACCAGAGACATCAAACGAGGTTCTTCCGGAGTGGGCAAAAGTATGAGCGAACCGCTTTCCGCTATGCCGCCAAGGGTTGTAGTAATGGCGGCATCAATGCCAAACAGCAAATCTTTAGATTCCTCAATCGGTTTTTCATAATCTACTAATTCAGGTATTTCCTCAGGAGTCTGTTGGTACATCTCCCGGAGCTTTTGAGCCAAATCAGTATTTGTTCCGTAAAGTATTTTTTCAATATTTTTTTCTTTTACAACCGCTCTGAACATCCTTTCCCACGAACTTTTCGAACAAGGTAAAACTTCAGTATGAACGGCTTCCATCTTTTGTTTCAACTGCTCAACTTTCTCCAGCAAAGACCAGCGCTTATATTTCATAACCGGATTTTCCCGGGATGTAATATCTGGAACTACAGAGGATATTCTGAGATTCGAAAGAATATTTTCACGTGCAGTTGCAGTATTATTCATCAATCAATCCTTCATCCCGGGCAAGTTTATGTAAACTTTTTTTGGCAAAACGCGGCTTTGAGCGTACCGAAGTCCAATTGCGGAGAAGCGGCAGCCATTCCGGCATATAATTTCCAACCTTGCATAATTTATAGCTTTTCAACTGATACAAAATCCGATTCACATTAACCATTCCCCACCATTTCCAAATTAAACTTTCGGTTTTTGCTTTCAAACCTCCGGATTTAGTGATCGGAATATTCCTTTTATTTTCAGCTTTATCGTGACGCAGACGCAGAAGGATATCTGTAATCGGAATTTTAACTGGACAAACCTCAACGCAGGCCCCGCACAAACTCGACGCATCTGCTAAGTGTCCCGCTTCATGCAGACTCTTGATTTGCGGCGTAAGAATTTTCCCGATTGGACCGGGGTATGTCGTATTGTAGGCATGGCCGCCGATGCGAGTATAAACAGGGCAATGATTCATGCATGCTCCGCAGCGGATGCAAAGCAAAGTATCCCGCAGCAACTCATCAGAGTGCATCCGGGAACGTCCATTATCCAATAAAATTAAATGTACTTCAAGTGGGCCGTCTTTCTCAATTGATTTGCGTGGAGAAGTGATCATATTGAAATAGGTCGTGATGGCCTGTCCAGTTGCGGAACGTGTCAACAAACTCAACAATGGAGGAACATCATTAAGACGCTGTAACACTTTTTCAATACCCATCACTGCCACATGAACTGGAGGCAAAGTCGTGCAAAATCTGCCGTTGCCCTCGTTTTCAACTAAACAAAGGGTTCCGGTTTCCGCCACAGCAAAGTTGACCCCTGAAACGCCCATATCCGCTTCATAAAACTTCTTACGCAAAACTTTCCGGGCAATGGCGGTCATTTCCTCTGCACTCTCAGCTAACGTTTCAGGATCTACTTTTTCGAGAAACATCTGAGAAATTTGTCCCTTATTTTTATGAATTGCAGGCATTATTATATGCGAAGGCAACTCATGGTCAACCTGTATAATATATTCCCCCAAGTCTGCTTCAAGAGCTTCAATACCATGCTGTCCAAGAAAATGATTCAATCCCATTTCCTCGGAAACCATCGATTTGCCCTTGACCACACTTTTCACTTTATGCCGCTGGGAGATTTCAAGTACCAACTTGTTGGCCTCATCAACTGTTTCAGCCCAATGAACCTGAATACCGTTTGCGGTGCAATTGGCCTCCAACTGTTTCAGCAGTTCCGGAAGCTTTCGTAAAGCATTTGCCCGAATCAAACTCCCCAATTCCCTTAGTTGTTGCCATTCTTCTGCATCGGGAAACACGGCCTGTCGTTTTTCCATCAATCCTGACATCGCCCTTTTAAAATTACGGCGCAACTGCGGGTTATTCAGTGCAGTAAAAGTGTCTCTCTGAAATTTTTTATGGGAAAGCATAGGGGCTTTCTATAGATTTAATTCCAAATCAGTTACCGCACCCAGCGATGCAGAACTTACGGTTTTTGCATATTTAGCAAGTACTCCGCAGGTGTAACGCGCTTCCGGACGAGTCCAGTTTGCTTGACGGGTTTTTACTTCTTCTTCCGGAATTTCCAAATCTATTTTTCTATTCAGAATATCTATTGTGATTGAGTCACCATTTTCAACAATAGCCAGCAAACCACCTTCGTGTGCTTCCGGAGTTATATGTCCAATCACAAAACCATGAGAACCCCCTGAAAAACGTCCATCAGTAATCAGGGCAACATCCTGACCCAGACCTCGACCCATGATTGCAGAGGTTGGTGATAGCATTTCACGCATTCCCGGCCCGCCTTTTGGACCTTCGTAACGAATAACAATCACATCTCCTTTAACTACGGTACCGTCTAAAATGCGATCCAGTGCTTCTTCTTCCGAATTAAAAACACGTGCAGTTCCTTTGAAATATTCACCCTCTTTACCAGAAATTTTTGCGACTGCACCTTCAGATGCAAGATTGCCGCGGAGAATTACAAGGTGACCTGTTTTTTTAATGGGATCTGCAAGCGAATGGACAATCTCTTGATCATCCTTATAAGGAGTAACGTTTTCCAGATTTTCTCGAACTGTTTTTCCGGTAACAGTCATACACTCCCCATGCAGTATACCTGCATCTAGCAGCATTTTCATCAAAGGGGGTAATCCACCTATTTTGACGAAATTACTCATAAAATATTTCCCACTTGGTTTCAAATCGGCCAGCACTGGTGCTTTTTCACCAATTTTCAAAAAGTCATCCAGTTCAAGTTTGATGTTTGCGGCATGGGCCATAGCCAGCAAATGCAAAACCGCATTGGTAGAACCACCGAGAGCCATAACTACTGTGATTGCATTTTCAAAGGCGTCGCGTGTCAGGATGTCTCGTGGGCAAATGTTGTTTTCGATCAAGCGCAAAACCGCTTCCCCTGCTTCCACACAATCCCGAACTTTATCCTCGGAAACCGCTTCTTGGGCGGAACTATTCGGTAAGCTCATACCAAGAGCTTCAATAGCGGAAGCCATTGTGTTAGCCGTGTACATACCACCACAAGATCCGGCACCCGGAATGGCGCAGGATTCGACTTCTTCAAGTTCGTTTTGTGTAATAGAACCTGCGGCTTCTTTCCCTACCGCCTCAAAAATAGAAACAATATCAACATCTTGCCCTTTGTGAGTCCCGGGAAGTATCGTTCCTCCATAGACAAAAACCGCAGGACGATTTAGTCTGGCAATAGCAATTAAACAGCCGGGCATATTTTTGTCACATCCGCCAATGGTAACAAGACCGTCGTAACTTTGACAGCCGACAACCGTTTCAATTGAATCGGCAATCACTTCACGTGAAACCAGTGAATATTTCATACCCTCGGTTCCCATTGATATGCCGTCTGAAACTGTAATTGTTCCGAAAATTAAAGGCATTCCTTTTGCTTTTCGAACACCTCGTGCTGCATGCTCAGCTAAAGTGTTAATGTGCATATTGCATGGTGTAACAGTACCCCATGTGGAAGCGATGCCAACCTGTGATTTCTGAAAATCTCCTTTTTTGAATCCAACGCCGTAAAGCATCCCCCTGCTGGCAGCACGTGCATTTGTTTCGGTTACAAGTTTTGAATAGCGACGGTGTCCGCTTCCTTTTTGTTGAGTTTTATCTTTCATTGAGGTCCCCTTTCGGTTTAATGAGATAAGTATTAAATCTGGTTTATAGCATTCTAAAAGGCTCTGTAGATTTTAATCAGCTAACCATACTATCTGTTTTATCGCATCACATAAAGGAAGACAAGAGTTTCAACAAAGAAAAATATCGGGAAACAGGAATTCCCGTTCAGAATTATTATACTTCTTTAATTAATTTTAAATCCGGTGGGAGTGCTGTGGCAACAATGGTACCGTTGACATGGAGAGTGTTTGGTAAAACTTCGACAAAATAATCCTGTAAGGCTGGTGACAGTTCTACTGCAAAGCGGTGGGAAATGGCCATCAAAAACAGATAAACCAGTCCACGGCAATTCCACATTTGTAAAAGTGTCGTAGTGAAAAAAGGATCTTCTTCAACATAAATAACAGCATTTTTACCTGTCAGAAAATGACCGCTAAACATCAATTTGAAAAACACGTCCGGATATTCGTCAAGTTTTTTTTGATGGTTCTGGTCAAAAAATGCTGTACCAATTTGAAAAACACATAACTTATCTTTTTCAATTTCGATGGTCTTTGCCTTTTCCAGCGGGAAAAAAAATCTGAAAGGCAGCCGAGCATGAATCAGCATGCTCCATTCTGCTTTACGATCCAATACACGAGTCGTATCTTCCATCGAGCGGAAATAAATAGACTCCTCCTCTTCCTGTCTGTATTTAGGTACTACTCCCCACCTTTCTGCTGCATGGTACTCTTGTCCCCGCTGCATTAGTAATTCCAGTGTGAAATTGTGACTTGCAGTAATTACTTGTACATTCCCTCCATGCAAATGTTGGAAATAATTTGCAAACTCATCTCTATATTCTTCAACCCTGGAACGGAAATACGGTGAAGAACATTCCGAAACCGGACAAAAACTGGCGGACAACTTTTCTAAAGGCTCCGCATAAGAGGTGCATAGTTGTTCATATGGAGACATAGTTTCTTCAGAAATCTCTAAACTGACTGAATCAAAATTATTGTCCCTTTCAACTAGCTTTTCCTCAATTGTAAATGCTTGCGGTACTGTCTCAGTTTTTTTTAGATTGATCTGAAATTGGGACACCTTCTGTTTCGGTATCTACCGGAGTTTGTAGCTTTGTTGACTCTTTACTTACTTCGGCCTGGTCTGAAGTTTTTGAAAATTGTTCTTTTACCAACTGCTCTATCATCCGGAAATCAATATTTTCCGTCAATAGATCAATGGATCCATCTTCATCGTTTTTAAACTTAGAGGCCAGCTTTGCTAAGTAACTTTGCTGTGTTTTGTAATATTTTGGATTTTTACTTAACCGTTTTAAACGTTTCAAATAATAACGGTTTTTAAGCATTAGGTATGCACGATAATTTGATGAAAATAACGTTCGCAGACGTTCCGTAAAAAATTTATTCCGGAGTGCCACCGAAGCCCCGGAAACCACAACCATTTTTTCTGCCAGCACATCTTCTTCATACAGATTTTCCCGCCGACATTTTAGGACTCTACTCAAGGCCTCTTCCAGACGGGATTTGTAGGCATCAAGAGACGTAGATTCACGTGAGTTATTTGTAAACTGTTCTAATTTCTTAATGACCATTAAAGAACGGTAACTTTTTTCAATTCCTGGAAGTACTACTTTTAAGCCTTTGGAGGCATCATAGTTCGCAATCAGTCGCATTAGTGACTTCATGTCATAGAGTTGCAGGGAGTGCATGAAGGCCTGCTGTTCAACAGTTATTGGAGCATCAGGTATAAATGAATTGGATTCTGCAAAATAATGATGAATTGTTGAGGATAATCTTGTGCCAAACTGCTTTAGAATTTTCGGAGCACCTTGCTTACTTCCACGTTTTAACATTTCTGCTTCGATAAACTCAATGTGATCTTTCCACTCGGATTGTTTCACTTTGGAGATTTGAGTTGTAGCAGATTGGATTTAAAAAGGATTATAAATTTCAGAAGTATAAAGTGGGGGTGATGGCTAAAACTCTTATTTCAACATTTCCACAATATCCAAGTGGCCCTGTTGCTCTGCGATAACAAGAGCAGTCCGTTCTAACAAATCTGACAATGATGGGTCAGCATTTGCGTCAACGAGCAATTTAACAGTATCGGTGCGCCCTTCCAAAGCAGCTTCCATCAATGCGGAACTTCCACTCTTGCTTTGCCAATTAATTTTTGCTCCGTGTTTAATCAACAGCCGCGCAATTTCAGTCCTGCCCACATTTCCAGCAAGCATCAGTGAGGAGATACCTTCCGCATCAGTTGCATTAACATCAGCCTTCCAGTCAAGCAATAAGCTTACAACGCGTTCTCGACCCTCAAGTGTTGCAAACATCATTGCAGTCATTTTTTGATTGTCCGCAATATTAACCTTAGCACCAGATTCCAGCAGACGCTTTACAACACCATATCGTCCAAAAGAACTAGCCTCCATCAGTGCAGTACGACCCACATCGTCAGATTTATTCACTTGAGCTCCTTTTGTCAACAGTTGATTAACAACACTCAAGCGACCTTCGATAGAAGCGCTTATCAGTTCATAAAACGGTTCAGAGACCCTCATTTCTGTAGAATCAACTTGTAAATCAACCTCCTCCCGACTGCTGCCTAACAAGTTTTCCGGTGTAATAAGATTATTTTGAACTTGAACAATTTCAGACTTTGCACCACGTATTGTGAGGTA
>CABXOR010000009.1 GCA_902513935.1 uncultured SAR324 cluster bacterium | reverse complement strand
CACCGAAAATGCGGTTCCTTTTGAGGTCGTTATTTTTTTCCTACGAAAATATTTAAAACAAATTCTGCAGACCAAAAAATTTTCCTTCACCCTTTTTATCCCGCTGCTGGCCATTGAGTTGGAAAAAAAAGGATTCCCACGTACAATGAGCATGATCAGCATGTGGGCTGAAACACAGGAAAAAATCAGAATGGACACTCCACTTGGAGTCATGAATGCACACACGATTCTGGTTTCACCCCAATCCGGATTGTTACGCGCCCTTCTACCTCGGGAAAAAACTAATTTTGAATTTACATTTGCAGCAGCCTCTCCCTACCATCTGCTACAGTTCAAAGCAGGAAAAACCAGACACGTTCTGACTAGTCTCATTCTTCCAGAATAATCTTGAACAGAAAATCTCTGCGGTCCCGATAATTGCAGAAATTCTGTCATCAATTTTGGAGAGCAGGCTGGCGCTCAATCTGTATATTCTGCTTCAAGTGAACTTCCTGCGTCAATAAGGTGCTGCATTTTACGTCTCCAGACAATTCCCTCGCTGGCCCAACGGATGATAACCCGGACAAATTCTCGACCAAAACCAAGCTTACGGCCAATGTGCAGAAGAAAGTCGATTTCGTTTGCACCAAGGACATTGTCAACAGAAATAACTGAGGTCAGGTCGATGAGTATTTTTACTTCCATTTCTCTCGTTGCACCGGGAAAACGGTCTAATTCCGGAAGTTTTTGGTCTTTCACGGCCCGCATCATGTCATTCACTTCTGTCTCAGAAGGTAAAAAAGCGAGTGCCCGTTCAAGGTATTCAAGCTCCTCGGGAGCAACTGAACCATCAGATGTTATTGCACCGCAGATCGCATAGGCAAACCACAGCTTCTGGTCGTCTTCCAGCAGTTCAGGTTGTAAACCGGATGTTAATTGAGATTCCATTTTTTCCTTAGCTGACTTAAAATGATGAGTAGAATTCTTTACACTAACCTTATTAACTGAGTTTTCCGCAAAGCGCAAGAAAATGAGTTTAAAATTCCTTATTTTTTCTCCTTGAAGAACAAGTTAATGTTAATTATTTTATTCTCAGATCATAATTAAATGTTGAAAACAGCATATCCCGTTCTGACATAAACTGCTCTTTCATTGATGTTCTGAAAGATCTGGTTTAGAATGAATTCTGCTGCAAGGTGATAACCCAGTGCAAATTCCTGTTTTGAGAACAAATAAAACAATTATTAATTTTTCATGTTTCAATCTGTTTACACTGAGAACATTTTTATTTTCCTGCAAAAATAAGTATGAACAAAGTAACTGTTTACGTTCTTGACATCAGCGTACTGCTTTGTACACCGGGAGCTCTTTTCGAGTTTTCGGATAAAGAGATTGTAATTCCAGTCACAATTCTTGAAGAACTGGATTCACTGAAGCTGGATTTGGGAGAAAAAGGGCGATCTGCTCAAATTATCAGTCAAATTATTGATGAGTGCCGGCAATATGGTAGTTTAGTAGAAGGTATTCCCCTGCCGAATGGAGGAAAATTACGAATTGAGCTTACAGAACCAGAATCGGGTTTGCTGCCGTACAACCTCAATTTGAAACGAATTTCCAACAGAGTCCTGGCTGTTGCCTGGATGTTGAGTAAAAAAAACAAGGATCTTTTCTTTGTTTCACAGGACGAAAATTTACGAACAAAAGCTAACACACTCAATATTCCAACACTTTCATACAATGGGCAAAGACCGAATGACTCAAACCTGTATGCTGGAATTCGTCAAAGTGAGGTCAGCAAACAAAAATTAAGGAGCCTCGGTAAACAGTTTTATATTTCTCCAGAAGAGGTTTTTTCAGATCAAAATAAAATTTGTGAATTTTATCCGAATGAAGGCCTTCTTTTAAGCTGCACCGATGTCCCAGATGAACAGATATTAGCTACTTATCAGCAGGGTAAGAAGAAGTTTGAACTGGTTCCCAAAGAACAGGGTGTTTGGGGTATCAGGCCTCTGAATCCTGAGCAGCTCCTTGCACTAGCCTTGTTGATGAATCCAAAGATTTCTGTGGTAACACTGAGTGGAATATCTGGAACTGGGAAAACTTTACTGGCTCTTGCTACCGGGTTGCAGCAATTAATGGTGGACAATATTTACTCACGTATGCTGGTTTCACGCCCTATATTCCCAATGGGACGTGACCTGGGTTATCTTCCGGGGGATACTCAGGAAAAACTTGCTCCTTGGATGCAGCCGATTTTTGACAATTTGGAATTACTGATCAATAATCCTGCTTCAAAAAATGGTTCGAAGCATGACCGTTACAATGAGTTGATGGATCGTGGAATGCTGGTTGTTGAGCCACTGACTTATATCCGGGGACGTACAATTCCAAATCAGTACATGATTGTTGACGAAGCCCAAAATTTGACACCACATGAAATGAAGACGATATTAACACGTGTTGGTGAAGGAACTAAAATCGTTTTAACAGGTGATCCAAACCAAATAGACAATTCAGAAGTTAATCTTTCTTCCAACGGACTAAGCACACTGGTTGAGCGTTTCAAAGAGTCTCCGCTGGCAGGACATGTACGCTTTACAAGTGTTGAACGCTCACCGCTGGCTGAATTGGCGGCAACTGTTTTGTGAATATTCTGGAATCTGACAATCTGGTTAAGAAAAAAATGAATATGCGAATTTTGAATTTTCTTTAGATTTTCATGGACTAAACACTTAAAAAATCCATCTGCTTTTGTTATTATTGTTAACTGAAACTTTAAATAAGAAACTAGTAACCTTAAATCTTCCATGTCATTAAACTGGAATTTTGAACATCCCCCTCGTTCTGAATTTGCAGACCGTGAAGTTCGTTTAACCGGTTCTCATTTATCCGGAAAGCAAATTGCTTTGCTGATAACCGGAAGCATAGCTGCTTATCGAATGCCGGATCTTATTCGTGATTTCCGCAGGGAAGGTGCGGATGTAGTTGTTTATACAACTACTGAAGGATTACGTTATGTTGCCAGGGAGGCTCTTGAATGGTGTTCACAAAATCCCGTCATTGAAGGCTTTACTTCGGATGCAGAACATTTGAGTGACTCCACACCTTTCGATGCCTTCGTTGTTGCTCCTGCTTCGTACAACACATTGAATAAGGCGTCTTTGGGAATTGGAGATTCTGTGGTCACTGCAGCAATTGCTGCGGCCCTGGGTAGAATGGAACGACAAGGAATTCCTGTCCTGTTTGCCCCGGCAATGCACGGTGCAATGCATAACAGTATCTTAACCCGTTCAATGCGGACTTTGCAGGAAATGGGTGTTACCTTGATTCCACCACACCAAACTCATGGAAAAAACAATCTTGCTCCGCTGGAGCTAATTGTAGCTGCAACAATCCGGGCACTCAGTGAGTCGCCGCTTCGCGGAAAATCTTTGCTGATCACAGGGGGGCCAACTCCTGTTCCGGTGGATAATATCAGAAGGATCACGACACGTTTTACAGGTGCTCTTTCCATCCAATTAGCCCGTGAAGCATGGATGCGCGGTGCTGCTGTTGGATTGATTCTCGGCAAGGGAAGCCGCTCTGCTCCGGAATATATAAAAGCAAAAACCACAGCAACTTTTGAGGATTATAGAAGAACCTTAAATGAATCGCTGCAGGAAGGAAACTATGATTGGGGAATTTTTTCAGCTGCAGTTGCAGATTTTCAGCTGGAATCAGTTTTTGAAGGAAAACTTCCCAGTAATCAGAAACAATTAAGTTTGAAACTGGTACCAACTGTAAAGGTGATTGAAGAAGTTCGTCAGCATTTTCCTGAACTGAAAATGGTCACCTTCAAGTATGAAGAAAATATTTCTCATGAAGAACTGATGGAGATTGCAAAAAACCGTTTGACTGAGAAGGGCGGCTCTAAACTGGTTGTGGCTAACCGTGTAGAAGAATTCAAAAAGGATGGAACACAGGTGGCATGGCTCCTGGAATCAAAACAGGAACCTCAAAAACATATTGGCAAAAAAGATATTGCAAACGCAATACTTGACCGCATTGAACTTACTGCATAAAACTTTTGATGTAAGATTCTGTATTTTCCTGCGACCTAAAATATTCGGCAATCTGCTTCAACAATTCACACCAAAACCAACAAACAACTCTCAACACTCAAAGAATACCCATGGTTGATGGCTGGGCCAACAAAATCGTGCATCCGACAATGGATAACATAGCAAATTTTGTCCCCCGCCAAATATCTGCCAACTCTATTACGTTCATTGGTTTCGGAATTGGGCTCTTATCTATACCTTTGCTTTGGCTAAAACTATATCCTGTAGCACTGGTCCTGATTTTGGTCAACCGTTTTTTCGATGGACTTGATGGTGCAGTTGCTCGCAGAAACGGTGTCACTAATTTAGGTGGATACCTTGATATCACTTGTGACTTTATTTTTTATTCTGCAGTAATTGTAGGCTTTGCACTCGCCAGTCCGGAAAAAAACAGTTTAACAGCAACTTTTTTAATTTTTTCATTTATCGGCACCGGGACCTCTTTTCTGGCTTTTGCAGTCTTTGCAGAAAAACACGGAATATTTTCTGCAGCACATGTACAAAAAGCTTTTTATTATCTGGGTGGAGTGACTGAAGGGACAGAAACGATAATATTTTATATCATCATTTGCCTGTTTCCGGAGCACTTTCCAATTCTGGCAGTAGTGTTTGGAGGTCTCTGTTGGATCACTGTTGTCGGCCGTTTTGGTTCAGCTTATTCTTTGTTGCGCTAAAAGGGAATAACCGAAACCACTCTGTACTTCGCCCTGAATGACAATTCATAATAATTTAAATCATTACAAGCCATTCATGGTTTCACAAACAACTTACGGGGAACATTAGCCAAAGTTTCCACACCAGAATCTGTGATAACAATGCTTTCGGTTGTTTCCAATCCCCAGTCTTCAAACCAAAGTGCAGGCATAAAGTGGAAGGTCATGTTTGGTTCCAACACCGTTTTATCGCCTTTGCGGAAACTGACCGTCCGTTCGCCCCAATCCGGAGGGTAGCTTAATCCGATGGCATATCCGCAGCGGCTTTCTTTTTCATAACCATATTTTGCAATTGTTTTGCGCCAAGCCGCTTCAATATCTTCCGCGAAGTTGCCGGGTTTTGCTGCTTCCAAACCTGCTTCAATTCCTTCCATAACAGCCTTTTCAACATCTAAATACTTTTGCGGCGTCTGGCCCAGATAAATGGTGCGGGAAAGCGGACAATGATAGCGCCGGTAACATCCGGCAATTTCAAAAAAAGTTCCGGAGTTGTTCGGAATTAGTTGATCGTCCCAAGTCAAATGCGGAGCCGAGGCATCTGCACCGGTTGGAGTCATTGGTACAATCGCAGCATAATCTCCGCCCCCGTCTTCTGTACCTGTAATTCCCGAATGATAAATTTCTGCTACCAAATCATTTTTACGCATTCCGGGTTCCATCACTTCAAAAATACGTGCGTGCATTTTTTCCACAATCTTCGCCGCTTTGCGCATGAATTCCAACTCTCTTGGAGATTTCACGGTGCGCTGCCAATTGACTAGTCCGGTTGAGTCAACAAAATTTGCCTGTACTAAATTTCTCTGCAAAGATTCCATACAGGATGCAGAAAAATAATAGTTGTCTTTTTCCACGCCGATTGTTTTTTTCGCACAGTTCTTTTCGGTGAGAATCTCGCTTAAATAATCCATCGGATGTTTCTCGGGATTCTGCACATAATCATCCGGATAACCAATGATGTTTTTGTGCTGCATGAACACTGTGAGTTTTGCTCCGTTGGTGTCCATTCCACGTCCATACCAAAACGGCTCGCTCTCCAACGACAGTACCACGCACTGATGCACATAAAACGACCAACCGTCGTAACCGGTCAACCATGCCATGTTGGACGGATCCGTGATGATCAGTACTTCAATATTTTTTTCATCCATACTTTTCCTCACCTTTGAAATGCGGATTTCGTATTCTTCTTTTTCAAATGCGGGCATAATTCCCTTTGTTCAAGAGTTGTTTTGGTGAATTCTTCAAGACTGTGTCAAGAGAGCTGAAATGTAATACCCGTAGAGTGTCCGTAAAGAAGACGTCAAAAAGTCTTCTTTCAGCAGATAACAAATCACATTTTTGCTGGAAGGAATTATTTCAGTTTCCGGAGGACTGATGCTTTCTGGAGCCGACTTGTCAAAGACAACTGAAATAGTGGCCCAGCCGTTTTCTTTGCGTAGGGCACCGTATTTATTCTGCAGTTCCTTTACTCTGCTTTCCAGATAAACATCATTTTTCAGGACAAATCGGCGCTCATCAACACGGATCATTTCCGGAACCAATTTGTCTGCATCCGTTTCGGCTTCAAATTCAATCAGGCTCATTTCATCACGATGCGCAAGTGCGACCTGAATGCTATCTTCGGCAGCAGTTCCGTGAAAAATAGTAGTACCGGGGGCATTGCTGAAAGTGTTGCGGGCAACAATCGTGGTTTGAGTTTGCAATGCTGCTTTGATTGCCCTCGGATGGATTACTTTACTGCCTTCGTTGGCCATACTGAGGATTTGTGATGCACTGACTGCATCCATAAAATCTGCCTTAGAAATTTGACACGGATCGCAGTTTGCGATTCCATCAACATCCGAATATATTTCCACCTTTTCTGCTTTCAAGGCAGAGGCCAACGCAACCGCGCTTGTATCACTGCCGCCGCGGCCCAGCGTACGCACATCTCCTTCGGCAGTTGCTCCCTGAAAACCTGCCACGACCACAATTTTTCCTGCATTTAACGCACTCACGATTCGAGCCGGATTGATTCCCAAGATTTTTGCATTTCCTGGATTGTCATCTGTCAATATTCCTGCCAGACTGCCCGTGAAGGCTTGTGCAGGCAATCCATTTTGACTGAGCAAGTGGGAAAAATATGCAGAACTCAGGATTTCTCCAATACTCATCACTGAATCCAACTCTGCCGGATTTACCGGTTCACCAAGATCTTTCATCAAAGAAATCAAAGTATCGGTTGCATAAGGCTCCCCTTTGCGTCCCATTGCCGAAACCACCACAACCACCTGCTTACCGGACTCAGCATGTCTGCGGATATGTTTAATTGCGTGGGCTCGTGATTCTTCACTGCGGACACTGGTTCCGCCAAATTTCATCACGATGATTGAATCAGTGTAACCTTTATTCTTCTTCATATTTACTCGGATTATTATTAAATCTACGGAACCCTCACCAAATTTCTTTTGACAAGTTCCTCTGCAATTTGGACTGTATTCAGTGCAGCTCCTTTACGCAGATTGTCAGAAACACACCACATGTTCAGTGCATTATCTGTAGAAAAATCCCGGCGGATTCGTCCAACAAAAACCGCATTTTTTCCTACAGCATTGATTGCCAGTGGATAAACATTATTTCCTGGATCGTCTTCAAGTTCAATTCCTGGAGATGCTTCCATCAGTGTTTTGATATCTTCTAATTCAAAGGCTTTTTCAGTTTCAATGTTCAGGCTTTCACTGTGACTTGTAGCGACAGGTACCCTGACAGTAGTGGCAGTCATTTTGATTTTTGGATCCAGGATTTTTGCAGTTTCCAGAATCATTTTCATTTCTTCTTTGCTGTATCCGTTTTCCAGAAATACATCAATGTGCGGCAAAACATTGAAAGCAATCTGATGCGGATAAACTTTGGCCTGCATTTCCTTTCCATTTGCAAAGGCATGAGTCTGGTTCTGCAGTTCCTCAACTGCAGACTGTCCGGAACCGCTGACGGCCTGGTAAGTACTAACGATCACACGTTTGATTTTGTATGTGTCGTGAATCGGTTTGAGCGCCACGAGCATTTGAATTGTAGAACAATTTGGGTTTGCAATTATTCCGCAATGTTTTTCCAGAGCCTCCGCATTGACTTCCGGAATGACCAGGGGATGTTCCTGTAACATTCTGTAAGCAGTAGAATTGTCGATTACCACGCAGCCCCTTTTAACTGCTTCAGGAGACAATTCAAGCGATGCATCTGCACCGGCACTCATAATCGCGATATCAACGCCGGAAAAAGAATCCGCGTTTGATTCCGTGACACTGTATTCTTCACCACGCCATTTGACTTTTGTGTCAGCGTTTTGTGCAATATCGAGCAGGACTAGATTCTCGATTGGCAGATAACTTGTTTCCAATATGCTGAGCATTTCGGTGCCGACATTTCCCAGGGCTCCAACTACTGCAAAAGTATATTGTTTCATCATTTCTTCAATTCCTTAGTACTTTTTGTAATCAGCTGTTCCACGAATATTTTTTTGTCACCCCGAACGTATGTGAGGGAACTTATTAGATCTCAACTCTTTTTCAGCAAATTCTTTTATTCTTGTTAATCATCTATTGTAACTGTTGAGTTTATTAAAACTGAAGCTAAGTGGCAAGCGGCTTATGTCTAACTGTCCCCGATTTTTCGCAGTTGTCTCTTCGTTCTCATGAGTCACGATTTCTCGTAAGGTACTAATATTATTGACTACAGCTTGTTATCTCAACCAAAGGGGGAGATCCGATAAAGTGCTAATATTGTGCACGATACCTCACATTAGTTCGGGATGACACTACAAAACATGTGGCTGTCGAGTTTCGTACATAAAGCTGTTTTTTCGACTCTGATCTGTATTTAATTAATCCAGCTGAGTTTAGGTTCAAAATTATAAGGTTTCCCGGAACATGAGTTGCATTAATAGATTGTCCTTTTTATCAATTTGTACTCAGTGTTACGAAATTCTCTCTGAGTTTCATCTGAAACGATCCCGCAGAATCAAGTGTTTTATTGTCAGAATTATCATTGGAAACTGGCTGCATGTTCCATAATTTCAATTTTATTATTTGTTGGTTGTGCCGCAGAAAATGAGGATTCAAGTTCTTCTTCAAGTTCTTCTTTCAATATCGGGGGGACTGTAACAGGTCTCTCAGGTGTTTTGATCATTCAAAATAACAGTGGAGATGATACTGTTGTTGAACAAACCGGATCGGGAGATGTTAGTTTTACTTTTAAGACCAGTATCAGTTCCGGAAGTACATATAGTGTTTCGGTAAAACTGCAGCCAAATTCTCAAACCTGCACTGTCTCAAATGCTTCAGGTACAACTTCTCAGAACATTTCAAATATAACAATTACCTGTACAAACAGTAGCTACAGTGTTACTGGAACTGTAAGCGGTTTAACAGGTTCAGTGTTTCTGCAAAATAATGGTGCAGATAATCTCACAGTTTCCAACGGCAGCTTCAGCTTTACAAACAAAATCAACAAGGGCAGTGCATACAACGTAACTGTTAAAACCCAGCCGTCTCCATTCACATGTTCTGCAGCTAGTAATCGCGGCCTTGCTAGTTCCAACATGAGCAGTGTTTCCATTGTTTGTGCAGTCCGGGCCTATTTTTTAAGTGGAACGGCCAGTGGCCTGGGATCTACTACTCTGGGGCTCGAATTCGATAATGAAACAAAAACACTCTCAGCAGACAACGGCTCGTTCAGCTTTAGTACTCCAGTAGCAGAAAGCGGAGGCTACAGTATATACATTCCATCCCAGCCGGACAACAGAACTTGTTCCGTGACCAATGGAACACGCAGCAACGTTACTCAGGATTACACGGATCTTAAAGCAGTTTGCTGGGAATACATTGACAATGTAACCAGTGGAGGAATCAACGATAATGTCAGTCAAAATGGCAGCAGTCCGCAACTTGTTGAATTCGACTCAACTCTTTACAGCGCCTGGGTGGAGCCTTCAAGTTCTGACAACAAAACCCGAATTCGAGTCGCAAAATATAATGATAACTCGAGTAGCTGGAGTTTTGTGGACTCCTCGGGGATTAACTACAAAACCTTTCATTCTTCTGCCGATTCACAGGATGCTTCACAACCCGTTTTATTTGTGGAAGATAAGACTACTCCATCTTTATACATGGCCTGGATTGAGGAACAAGCAGGGTCAAGTAATGTAACAGTTGCAAAATACATAAACAGTTCCTGGTATTATGTGACCTTCGTTAATAAAAATAATCAGGCACTTACATCTCCTCATGGAGCTTACCATAGTTATGACAGCAGCCCATACGTTACATGGAGTGAATTGGATAATAATACCAGTGTAAAACAAATTCGCGTATCCAAGGCAACCGGAGTTTTTTGGGACGGCAACCAGAACACCGGTATCAATTACAACACCAGTCGCCATGCTACTCAGCCAAGATTAGCTTCATTGAGTTCCTACCTGTATGCAATTTGGAGGGAGAATGGAAGTGACAATGTGACAGGACAAATCCGGGTAAAAGTCAGCAGTGCAAGTTCAACCAGCTGGACAGCAGTGGATAACAGCACTGCAGTGGATAACAGCACAACCTCCGGAATTAACAGAAACTCTTCCTACAATGCAGAAGCTCCGGAACTGACTGTTTTCAACTCAAAACTATATGCTGCCTGGCAGGAGTCAAACAGCGATAACGTAACACAAATCAGAGTAGCCGTTTTCAATGGAAATATTACTTCTCCTTCATGGAACTTTGTTGATAATGGAGACAGTACAAAAGGTTTGAACATGATCATTGACTCGGACGTAAATGAAAATGCAACTGCACCGAGGATGACTGTATTTAATTCCAGTCTTTACTTGACATGGCTCCAGGAGCACGGACTTAGTAAACAAATGCGGCTGGCAAAATATAATGGGAATGACAGTTCTCCGGAATGGACTGTAGTAGACCGTTACGATGAATTAGGTATCAGCCGTTTTGGCTTAAATTACAATATCTTAAAAGTTGCTGCAACTCCAGTCATGGCAGCAAGCAGCTCGAAACTATATGCTGCCTGGAGTGAGCCGAACAGCGATAACGTGACACAAATCAGGGTTGTGAAGAATCCATTTTAAACTGCAAAATCATGAAAAACCCTTTCTCTAACTTGAACTGCTTAACCTGAAAATGCTTTACATAAAAAAGCAGACAACTAAGTTTACCATTTTATCAGTTCTTCTTATCGCATTAACAGGATGTGCCGCAACTGAGGACAGCAGCAGCGGAAGCGGGAGCAGTTCGTATGTACTTAAAGTAAGCGTCTCCGGTCTTCAGCAGGGCAAAAATGTGGTTCTTAGCAGTGGACAGAGTACGGCAACTAATGTTTTTACAGAAAATGAAGCACTTGGAATTACCGCAGATGGAACCTATTCCTTTGGCTCATTTATCAGCGGAACTTCATACAACATCTCAGTACGTCAGCAGCCCGTCAGCCAAACCTGCACGGTGACCAGTGGAGAAGGAACACTCAGCGCGAGTACAACCCTTGCGGTTGCATGTACCTCTGAATCGTACACCATTTCCGGTACAGTTGTTGGAATGCTTTCAGGTCAAAGTGTAACTCTGCAGAACAACTCCGGAGATGATCTTACTGTCAGCGACAACACCAGTTTCAGCTTCACAACAAAAGTGGCTTCAGGGGTAACATACCTGGTAACGGTCCTGACGCAGCCCACCGGTCAGACGTGTACACCAAACCTGAATAGCGGTGTGGTTTCCGACAATGTGAGTGATGTGAGTATAATATGCTCTTACACAGTTTATTCTGTTTCAGGGAGTGTCAGCGGGCTTTCAGGAACAATCGTCCTGCAGAACAATTACGGAAACGATCAAACTTTGACCAGCGACGGAAGTTTTTCATTTAGAGTTGCTTCCAGTGCCAAATACAACGTTCGCGTCAAAACACAGCCAAACGGGAAATGTACGGTTAGTAACGGCAACGGAACTGTAAGTGCAGATGTGGATAACGTTTCAGTAGGATGCTGGGTTCTCGTTGATGGAGGTGGAAGCTCTAACGGAGTTAATAAAAACTCAACTTACCGTGCCGATAATGTGAGTCTGCATGCATTCGATAACAACTCAAAGCTTTATGTAAGCTGGAGCGAAATCTCACAATACGGCAGAATCAGCCAAATCAGGGTCAAGAGCTACGATAATTCCACCTGGAGTACAATTGACGGAGACAGTAACAACGGCATTAATTTGAGAGGATCACGTAATGCAACTCATCCCTCACTGGCTGACAACAGCACGCACATTTTTGCCATTTGGAGCGAAGACAACGGTGCCGGAAAGGGGGAGATCCGTTCAGCAGTATACGATAATGGTACCGATTCCTGGGATACAAACAGCAATTTTCAGGCTCTTAACTATTCAACCAGTTATTCTGCCAATAATCCTCAACTGCTGAAGGATAATTCATCACTATATGCAATTTGGAGTGAATATAACGGTACTGCAAATCAAATTAGAGTTAAACTTTTTGACAACATTACCAGCTGGAATTTGGTAGACAAGATCGACGATAACGCAACCGGTATCAATAAAGACCCGAGCAAAAATGCCATAAATCCCAAATTGCTGAATTTTAACTCCGGAATTTATGCTGCCTGGAGCGAAGACAACGACTCCGCATCACAGATACGTGTGGCTAGATATAACGACAACAGCAGTTGGACATTTGTAGACGATAACGTCAGCACCGGAATCAACATGGCAACCGGCAAAAACGCAACCTCTCCGACAATGGCGGTACTTAGTACCAAATTATATCTGGCCTGGAGTGAAGCCAATGCAGACAACCGGACGCAAATTCGAGTGAGATCATATGATGGAAGCAGTTGGAGTTCTGTGGATGGAGATAATGCAACGAAGGGAATTAATAAGGATTACACGCAAAATGCTTCATATCCGCAATTGGTAAAAGTTACTGACAACAGTTCAAGCTCCAAACTTTATGCGGTTTGGCTGGAAGAAAATGGTAACACCCAGGTACGTGTCGCTGAATTCAATGGAACTTCAACCTGGAGTTTCAAGGATGGAGACAGTTTTGATGGCCTGAATCTCAACACCGCCAAAATTACCGGAAAACCCAGTGCCGCTGCCTACCTCAACAAACTAATCGTTGCCTGGTCTGAAACCAACAGTCTGGGAGTAACACAAATCCGTGTTACCAAATCACCTTTTTAAGAAAGCACAAACAGTATTTGAATTTATATTCAGGACTCACTGAAAAAGTTTTTCTAGTGAGGTCACCTCGTTGGGAAAAAGTATTCATACAAAACAGGGAGTAAAGCTTTCGAGCTTGCACGTAAACCCCCTGAAGTTTTAACCATAAATCCAATAATTACTTATTGATATTATTGAATATAATTATTTTTCAGCAAGTCCTAATTTTTCTCTGCTGCTGGTAGATGTTAGTTCTTCTTAAAAAACCATTATTATTGTCACTAAAAAAGGAAAAATACACATGATGAATATGAAGCAGGCTGCCGAACAGGTTTTGGTGCTCACAGAAAAAAAGGGGCTGAAAGATGTAGATGTTGTGGTAGAACGCAGCGAATCGTTGGATGTGGAAATACAGGAAGGTAAAGTGGAAAAAGTTGAACAATCCACCAGCCTTGGTTTGGGAGTAAGAGTTCTCGATGGAAGCCGTACCGGACTTGCGTCCACGGAGCGGCTGAGTTCAGATTCCATTCAGCATGCCTTTGAAAATGCCTATGAAAACGCAAAACTGCAGGATCCAACTGAAGTTAAAATGCTGGACGCACCGGCAGATATTCCGGATTCTGCCTCACTTGAACTTTACAATTCCGATCTTGATAAGTTGAAAACAAAGGACCTGACAGAACTTGGATTGTCAATAGAAGATGCAGTCAAAGCTGCAGATAAGCGTGTAGTTTCAATTCCGTATCTTGGAGTTTCGCGCGGAAGTAATGAATCGCTTTTGCTCTCCAGCAGAGGTGTCTTCTACAGACAGCAGTCAAATGAAGTTGCCGCCTGGTGCGGACCGCTTTTACAGGATGGAGACTCCAGAAAATCCGGAATGAAGATTTTTCACCGCCGGAACTGGGATAAGGATGTAGGAAATAGAATTGGCACCGAAGCAGTAGAAAAGGCGGCAGAACTGCTGAGAGCAGTTCCAATAAAAGGCGGGAAATTACCAGTGGTGCTAGACGAACATGTTGCACCGCGTTTTTTAGGAATGTTCTTCGGAGCCTTTTCCGCAGAATCCGCACAGCACGGAATGTCACGACTGCAGGGAAAACTCGGTGAAACAATTGCCACTCCGGAACTGACTTTGTTCGATGATCCACATCGGCCGGGCGGGAACCGTTCCTGTTTTCTCGATGCAGAAGGCTTTTTGACAAAACCGCTGCCGCTGATTGAAAATGGTATTTTCCGTAATTTTTTATATCACGTTGAATCTGCTGGCAAAGAGAATAAAAACTCAACCGGACATGCTTCACGCGGATATTCCGGTGGAATCAGTACGCGTTCACATAACCTGGTATGGCCGAGAGGTGATCACAGTCTGGAGCAGCTTTGTTCAATAAACAACAGATGTCTGCTCGTCACCCAGCTTGAAGGTCAAGCCGGCTGCAATCCTGTCAGCGGAGATATTTCAATTGGAGTACAGGGATTTCTGATGGAAAATGGACTCCGGATTCAGCCCGTTGACAGCATCACTGTTGCCGGAAACTTTTTTGATGTCCTGCAAAACATCCGGGCCAGCGGCAATGCATACCAGCCTGAACTCACGCATTCCTTTATTCCGGCACTGCTGATTGAAGGCCTGACTGTTTCCGGATAAGTTGATGAAGATCCGGTCCTTCATTTCACTGGAATTGCCTTTGTCACTCAGGCATGAATTGTCCGGACATGCTAAACTCATTGCCGGACAGGACAAGCGTCAGAAAATTCGCTGGCTCCCTCCTGAAAACTATCACCTTACTCTGGCCTTTTCGAGAGACGTTGAATCCGTGAAGATCTCCGCTCTAAAGCTCGCCATGGAACGAAAACTGGAGTCAACGAAAGCAGTTCCACTGACAATTTCCACAATTACCCCTTTCCCGTTTTCACGCCCAAGAATTGCTACCGCACTCGTTGAACGAACTGCCGAACTGCTTCAGTTGCAAAGGAATTTGTTAAACTGCGTGCGCAAATATGGAATAAATCCGGAGCGCCGCCGTTTCGCTCCGCATGTGACACTTGGGCGGCTGAAACCGCGTGCAGGAAAAACAGTCGATTTTAAAGTGAGGAATATTTTGTTGTCTGGAATTGCAGATTCCGTGACACTTTTTCAGAGTGAATTGACTCCGGAAGGAGCTATTCACACGGCTTTGGTGGAGATTCGATTGAGGACTCTTCCGGAATAAAAGAGAGGGAATAGAATATTTTTCTGTCTCAAGTAAGATAGCTTATTCGGAATATGTTTCCCTCTGCTTTTGTACAAATAAAACAAAAAACACAAGGAAGATTTCAAAGAACAAACCTACAACTGTACCAAGCGAAACAATCAGTCTGCGGTTGGGCTTGATGCGGTTTTTTGGCGGATAGGCGGCATGATCTACTGTTACCGCATGTTGTCCTTCTGTTTCAATTTTGATCGAAGTCAGCAGCGTCAGTTTCTCCTGTAAATCACATAATCCTACAATAAAAGGATCGTCCGATTTACGGTTTTAAAAAATTGTTATTTCTGCATTGAGCGCTTTGTAGCCCCTGTAATATGGCGGAGTGCTTCTTGTTGAAATGTTCAACTAATTGTTCTGCAAGACATTTATTACGTCAAACATAACCTTTGACGTTAACTGAAATTTTTCTGGGAGGCAATTGAATTTTGAATTTCCGGAATGGAAACGTAATTAAGATAGCGCAGTATTTGACCCAGTAGCAGCGGGAATCTCTTCTGCATGAGCAAAGCTATTTCCAGTTGTTCTGCAGTGAGTTTACGTTCACGTAACAGTAGACCTCCTAATTTGCGCTTTGAAGCAGCAACAGAAAAGACCTTGTTTTTTATTTTTGAAAGCGGCTGCAATAATGAGTTCTGCCAAGTTGGATTTTTTTTACGGAGGATTTCAACTACAAGGGAGCGGTTTGCAGCGTTAAGACGCTCCATGGCCTTGATTGCAGAGGTAGAGATTTCTATATCCGGATCTGTTACATATGCCAGCAGATACTTGTTTACCCCTTGAAATCCACATTGACCAAGTGCCTGTATAACCTGATTGCGGTTTGATTTTTCTGAGTTTTGCAAAAGGTGAAGTAAATATTTCACTCCGCCTTCATCCCTTTTTGCAGCAATTGCTTCCAGCGCCACCTGACGCACATACTGGTTTGCAGAAAGTTCAACGCAGTTAATCAGTTCTTCAAGTGAGAGATTGGTGGTCTGGCGGTTTACTTTTATTTTTTCATTTTTTCCCTGAGGGACATCTATATTATCCCACCACGGTTTTTCAGTTTGGTTCTCGTGCCTTCTCTTTTTAAAAAAAACTGAAGAAAACTTCTGTCTCAAATTAGAGGTTCTGCTGACCGTTTTTTTACTGGAAGAAGCAGCTTCATAGGCATTCATTTTCTGCAGTAGCTGATATGCTTCTGTTACCTGCCTAAATTTTTCCGTATTGCCTTTTCCTGCAGCCGTATCCGGATGATAGCGCATCACAGACTGACGATAAGCCTGCTTCAGTTGCTTTGGGGATACACCGGGTTTTACACCCAGTTCAAAATACAGATTAGTTACCTGCTGTTCCATGACCTTTAGTCAGAATAGTTTGCTAAAATATAGTTCCACTTATTAATTCTGCAAAACACAGTCCAACTTTGTTTTCAGCAAATTACGTAAGAGTCAGGAAGCAGTCAGTTTCACCTCCGGTAAGCGCTCTAAAAACTGACGCGTTACTTCTTCATGGTCAACCGCAATAGATTGCGGTTCATTCCCATTTGAAACTCTGAGGAGATTATCGAGTGCATTCTGAACAGCCAGTATAAGGCTTTCATTATCAGGCGCACTGTGAGGAGTCAGCACCACATTTTCTAATTTTCGCAGCGGCGAGTTTTCAGGCAGTGGTTCCACTTCAAAAACATCCAGTCCGGCAGCAGAAATCTGGCCGGAAGTCAAAGCCTCATAAATAGCATTTTCGTCCTGAATATAACCGCGCGAGGAATTGATCAAAAGTGCATCCGGACGCATTTTCCGGAGTGAATTCCTGTTTATTAAATGGTGGGTAAAGCTGGTTTTTGGAAGGTGGTAACTGATGATATCAGAACTTGAAAGCAATTCTTCCGGAAAGAGATATTTCAGGCCCCACTCTTTTTCTGCTTCCGACTGGCGTACGACATCAAAATATTGAACCTTGACACCCAAAGCCACAGCCCGCTGCGCAAGGGCTTTTCCTATGTGCCCCAATCCAAAAATCCCCAGGGTTTTTCCTGCAAGTTCTTTGTTTGTGTGTTTTAAATTTTTCCAGGGTCCAGAAGTTACAGAACGGTGGTGAAACAGCAACTGCCTATAGAGTACGAAAATTTGCATCAAAACATGCTCTGCAACTGAGACCGCATTGGCGCCGTTGTTGCTGGCAACTAAAACGTTATGATGTTTTGCTTTTACCAGGTCTATCCGGTCGTAGCCAGCACTCATGGTTTGAATTATCCGCAGCCTCCCGGCGATTTCATACTGCGAATCGCTGGGATTTACCTGTCCAATAATTGCATCTGCTTTTTCAAGCAGGACATTCAGTTTTTCATCCGGATGAGAAAAATCAGCCAGCGACAGTGCAAAAGAATCCGGAGCTTCCGCTTTGAGTCTTTCGAACAAAAGTTCATATTCTTTGTTGACAATAACATTAAACATAACAAAGCATTAAAAAGTATATCCGAGACCAATACCGTATTCTGTAGAATGTAGAGCCACATCCTGACGCTTACCGTTACGCAAAACTGTCAGGCCATCAAAACTCAAATTTCTGCGCTGATAAAATAACAGCACTTCCATGTTGCCATAAGCAATCCCGGGTCCAAAAAAATAACCCATTCCGCTGATGGAAGACGCTTCTGAGGAATCCTGGTTTCCTTTCACTTCGGCTTGACCGCTGACAGGAATCCGGACAGAAGCCTCAAAAAGCAGCGATATATTTTTCGTCAGCTCGAACCCTGTATAACCTGCTCCAAGTTGTAGTAAATGGGCACGGAAAAATCCTTTGTAGCCTTCCGACGAATCGACAGGATCTTCGATCCGAGCATTAAAATATGAATATCCTAAATCCAACTGGGTGTTCCGGGAAATCGGCATCAAAAAAGCTAGCACGAATTCTGATGTTTTGAGCTCTGTGTCCTCAAAACCATCTGTCACGCTTTTTGTACTAACAGGAAAAAGAAATCGAATTTTTGCTCTTAGTGCCCAGGCTTGTGTTGCAAAACAGAGCAGATAAATTACGAGAATACTTTTTTTTAGCTTTGCGTTCATAAAACTTCTTGGGTTCAGCCTACTTGGTTTTTTATTAAAGTACTCGTGAGTCTTGAATTATCGTATGAAACTTATATTATTGACTGAGGCATGTCATCTCGAACGATGAGAACCCTAATAAAAAACTGATATATTTTAATATTATTGAAATGCGTTCTGAGTGACATGATAAAACTCGTAACAGTCGAGTAAAGTAATTCTCGCACAGATTGTTTTCACAAAGACTGTCTGGTCTTGTGATTTTTTTCAAGTTGCTTAAAATGATTCTGCCCTAAACCGTGTCATTTCGAGTGAAGCGAAAAAATTTTTATAAGTCACTTCACTATATAATTATGATTTCTCTATTCGGTCGAAATCACTGTGTAGATTTCAGACTTTTTGCTATACCATCAACAATCATCCACATCTTAAAACATCTGTATGAATCAAAATACAGAAACTGATCATCGTCCGTGGGGCTTTTACACGATTCTGGCGGACGAGCCGGATTATAAAGTAAAGCGAATCGTGGTTTACCCCGCTCAGCGACTCAGTCTGCAAAAACATCAAAAAAGAGCAGAACACTGGTTTGTGGTGTCCGGAGAAGGCATCGTAACACTTGACGGACAAAGACTCAACAAAAAAGGCGGCGAGTCAGTGAATATCCCCTGTGGCTCAGCTCACCGTATTGAAAATCCCGGTACTGTTGATTTGAGCTTTATTGAAATACAAACCGGAGATTATTTTGGTGAAGACGATATTGAACGTCTTGAAGATGATTATGGAAGAAGCTAATTTTTCAACAGTTTAAATCCGTTGACTCACAAACTTTTTTTCCTCTGTGATAATTCTTGCTTCACATTTCAGACAAAACTAAACCGCCGGCTTTATCTTTAATCCAGGCAGGCAATGTGCGGGACTTCACGATATCTTTCAGCAAAATCTAATCCATAACCAACCACAAAACGATCTCTAATATCAAAGCCGACATATTTAACTGTTACCTCAGCTTTATTCGGAATTTTTTTATTCAGCAATGTACATGCTTCTATCGAATTCGGTTCTTGCCTCAGGAGATCTTCCAAAACGTATTTCAGGGTCAATCCGGTATCAAAAATATCCTCGACCACCAGAACATCCTTTCCTCTTAAATCCAGGTTGTGCATCAGTGTCACTTCTCCGGAACTCACTTTCTGATCTTTGTAACTGGAAGCCTGCAAAAAACAGATCTTACAGGGTATGTTAATTTGTCGTACCAGGTCTGCTAGGAAAATGAAGGCACCATTGAGCACTCCCACCAGATGCAGTTCCCGTCCCTGATAATCCGCAGAAATTTCCCTTCCCAGTTGTGCCACCCGCTGATTGATTTCGGTGCTTGAAATCAAAATCTCTTTTTTGGAAATATCTATTTCTGTCTCAGACGAAGAATACGTACTCATCCTTTTTCTATTTTTTCTGCAGTTTTATGTAATCTGACAGAATTCCCAGACTTTCTTTCATGTACTCATCCAGCTGAATTTCCTGCTTTTCTTCCTCAATTTCTGTATCTTCAGAATTGTCTTCTTCAGCTTTCTCTAACACACTTTCCAGTTCCTGGTCTCGCTGTGTTTTACGACGCAAATCGTCCTCCTGCATTTTCAGGATAGAGGTGTATTTCAGGGGTTTTATTGTTGTCAAATATTCCTGTACATCATCTTTAACTTTTTGGAAAAAATCAGAATTGGCAATTCTATTCTCTGAAAGTTGTTTCAGTTTCGGAATAACCTTTTTCAAATTCCCGCTAACCCGATAAGAAACCTGATCAATTGAGCGCCAGGGCAGAGCATTGTCCAAGGTGGATTCACCAATATCCCGGGCATTGAAGAGGGAAGGTAATACGAGACTGGTTTCAACACCGCGGTTCTGTGTGGACCATCCGGAAACGCGGTAGAATTGAGCGATGGTAACTTTCAATGCGCCATAACCTTCCGGAAGCTGAAAGATATTCTGTACGGTTCCTTTTCCAAAAGTTGTCGTGTCACCTGCTAAAATTGCTCGTTGGTAATCGTGCATGGCGCCTGCAAGAATTTCCGATGCAGAAGCACTGTAGCGATTGAGCATTATCAGCAGAGGCCCATCATAAACTGCCTGCTCACGACTGCGGTGAACTGTAACCCGTCTTCCTCCAGACTGCCGAACTATCACCACTGGATTATGACCGATAAAGAGTCCAGCCATATTGATTGCTTCATCAAGTCCACCTCCTCCGTTGCTGCGTAAATCTAGGATTACTCCCTCAACATTTTCCCGTACAAATTTTTTAAGATGCTTTTTTACATCCCTTGATGAGCTTTTGTAATTTTTTGGATTTTTGCGGCGGTCATTAAAATCAACATAAAATGACGGCAATTTTATCACACCAATTCGGTTTGTTTCTTGTGCAGTTTTGTTTTCCTCCGGAGAAGGATACTCAAAAATCTGCATTCTTGCTTCTCCGTCTTTAAGAATTATTTTATCCCTGACAATAACTAATTTGACCGTGTCAAAACCTTTTTTCGTTTTCCGCAGAATTTGCAGTCCAACCTTGGTTCCGCGTTTCCCACGAATCAACTGCACCACGTTGCTGAGGCGCATATCAATGACGCTTTCAAAAGCTTCTTCTCCCTGAGCAACCGCAATAATTCTATCATCTGCTTTCAGTTTCCCGTGCCTTGCGGCCGCACCACCGGGAACAATAGAATTTACTACCGTGTAGCCGTCCTCCCAACGCAAAACCGCACCGATACCTTCAAGAGAGAGTTTAATCGAAATGTCAAAATTCTTCAGGTCCTGTGCCGCTAGATAGGAAGAGTGAGGATCATAAGCTGCAGCCATTGAATTGAGGAATATCGAAACAACATCATCATTTTCATACTGAGAAAAATCTTTCCACATTCCACGTACACGCTTCATCAAGCGCTCTTTTCCATCTTTGATACTGGTATCAGCAAGCTTCAGGGTCAACAAATCAAACTTGATTTTGGTACGCCAAATTTTCCTGGCCTCTTCTGTTGTTTCTGGATAAGGCAGATCTTCGCGCTCCAATGTCCAGTTTGCATCGCGGCCGAAATCAAAATCTTCAGCAAGAAATTCTTCCATCATCGCCAGGCGCTCTGACAAACGCACTTTGAAGCGTTCAAAAATTTCCAAAGCCAATTTTACTTTTCCACGCAGAAGCATATCGTCAATACGTGTTTCAAATTGACGGTATTCATTCACGTCTGCTGCAAGAAAATAATAATGTGCCGGATCCAGCCGGTTCAGGTAAAGCTTAAAGATCTTTGCAGACATCTCATCGTCCAGCGGTTTTTGAGCATAATGCATGGAGACAAACTGCTCTACTATTCCCTTGACGACAGGGCCGGTGAGCTTCTGCTTTTCATCTTGTGCTGCTAAAAAGGACGGAAAAAGGAATAAAAGGGATAAAAGGCGGAGCAAAAGGGATTTGGAAACCTTCATGTATTTTTTTGTTTTATATGTAAATTATAGTTTAAAATGAACTACTTTTATGTCATGAATTACAAGAAATATCAATCAATTTGCCGAACTTCTTCCAGATTCTAACTTGGCAAGAAAAATTATTTAAAAAAACAGGAAGTGGAAATCAGGTGGAGAGCAGTGGGAATTCACTCATTAAAGTGAATGTAATTCTGCGGCATATTAATTAAGTTCTGCAGTTGCATTACGGAATTTAGTGGAAGGGAGACAATTATTCTTCCAATGAAACGAGGTTACAATTCCTCTTATTTTCTATCTCCCTTCCTTATTTGTCAGTTGAGGACATGCCCTGCAGAGGAGTCAATTTCAGTCCCTGCAACCCATTGCCCTTGAAATTCGAATTTATTTTCGGACATCTGTTCAAAGAACCACTTAGGATCCTCCCCTTCGAGATGCATTTTGTGTGCTGCCTGATCTGTAAATACCTGCGTATAGAGAAAAACATTTTTCTGCTCCACACTCCGGCAAACAAAAAACTGTTCCATTCCAATCTGGTTTTCCAGACATTTACAACGGTAATCATTCATTAAAATCTCAATCTGCTCAAGATCGCCCTCAACAACTGCCGTCACATGTATCACGTAACTCATTTGTATTAATCTAAAAAGGTTATAATTACAGTATTATTTTATTCTTTTTAACCAGGCCGACACAATACTTAATTTTATAAACTGCTTTTTTTGTGCAGTTAACAAATTTTTATATCCTGTCGACTGAACACAACTAAGTGCCCATGTTGGATTAAATTTTCAAATGAAGTTAGAGCAAGCAGTTAAGATTAGCAGCTAATAAGAGGGATGATGAATGAAAATTCACACCTCAAACATCATCCCAATAACCTTCCAAATTAAGAAAGGATGTAATTATTTGTGAGATGGTTATACCATCATATTCAAACAACTTTCCTTACCTGAAAATGAAACTTTTTGATCAAAGGTGATCCCTCACCAAACTATAAAGGGGAAGAATCACCATCATTATCTGACTAGACATTCACACCTCCTTTCATTAGTTGTTTAAAATATGGGACAATTTTAAAATCCCCACACCACATTTATACTCCTCCTTCCAAAACTTTCCAAGTAAATTTTCACATTCTTGTAAAATCTACCGAATGATGTTATATTTGGGATTCTCCAAATATAACTGCCAAAAGGATCTCTATGAGACATATACTGATTATCTTCTCACTCCTTCTTTTTACTTCCCCACTGTTTGGTAATTCCCATAAGGGAAAAATCCTTTACGGGTGGGAAACTTCTTCTGGTGTTCAATTAAGAGAATTTGGCGATAAAGACATCCACCCCCAATATAAGGGAGAAGTTGGGAACAGGAAACCAAATGGCCTTGGTATAATGACTTTCCCTGATGGAAGAAAATATGTGGGAGAATGGAAGAAAGGGAAAAAGGATGGTCATGGAACATTCACTTTTCCTAGTGGTTACAAATATGAGGGGGAATACAAGGTTGGGAAAATGTGGAACGTAAAAAAATATAACAAAGACGGAAAGTACGTGGGGGAATACAAGAATGGTGAAGTTTGGAATGGAATAGTATACAACAAAAACGGAAACATCATTGGAAATTGGGTGAATGGAGTAAAGCAGTAATGAATCTTCTATAACCAACCCCATCTTCGCCTGTGGGAAACCCCAACTAATTCTTTGCAGCCAGAAAACCTTCAAAAAAACCTCTTGATCTTGCAGAACACTCCTTAAGAAACTGTCTTACTTGCGGCCACAAAATTATCAGACTGAATCCTCAATTGCTTTTCCACGATCTTCAGTTTTACCTTTCCCGCCCATATCAGGTGTCAGTTCCATACCACTACAAAGAACAGTTTCAATAGCGTTCATAATAATGTCATGTGCATCGGTGTGGCCAAGATGCTGTAACATCATTGCTCCTGCCCAAATTGCACCTATCGGGTTCGAAATTTTCTGTCCGTAAATAACCGGGGCAGAACCATGCACCGGTTCGAACATCGACGGGAATTCATGTGTTGGATTAATATTCGCCGAGGGAGCAATCGCTATGGTTCCAGTACACGCTGGACCTAAATCGGACAGTATATCGCCAAACAGATTACTGGCAACAACTACGTCATAATGCTCCGGCATGCGTACAAAGTTAGCAGTAAATATATCGATATAGTACTGCTCTACGGTTACGTCCAGATAGCTTTTGGCCATCTCTTTCACACGCTTATCCCAGTACGGCATTGAATGGATAATACCATTTGATTTCGTTGCTGATGATAAATGCCTGGCAGCACGTGATTGTACTAAATCAAAGGCGTATTTAAGGATCCTATCGGTACCGCGGCGCGTAAAAATACTTTGCTGAGTGACGATCTCATGTTCGGTATCCTCATATTGAATTCCGCCAATCACCGAATATTCACCTTCAACGTTTTCACGTACAACGTAAAAATCGATGTCACCGGGCTTCTTGTTTGCTAAGGGACAAGGAACGCCTTCAAACAAACGCAAAGGTCTTAAGTTAACGTACTGATCAAATTCACGACGGATTGGAATCAACAAGCCCCATAAAGATACGTGGTCCGGGACCGATGGGAACCCAACAGCACCCAGGTACACCGCATAGAAAGGGCGTAACTGATCGATGCCATCTTCAGGCATCATTTGTCCGGTCTCGAGATAGGTTTCACAAGACCAGTCAAATTCTGTCCATTCTAGGTTTAGACCGTGCTTTGAAGCAGCAGCCTCAAGTACACGTACACCTTCCGGCATAACTTCCTTACCAATACCGTCACCTGGAATTAAGGCTATTTTTACTATTTTTGTCATAAATATTTTTTCTAGTTTTACATTTTATATGTATAGCGTAAGGAAGTGCTGGAGACGAAAGAGAATTCTTTGACTAATGGAGATTCCTCACCAAACTTTAAAGGTGAAGAATCACTATCATTTTCGGACTAGACATTCGCAACTCCTTCGTTAAATGTTTGAAGTTTGGGACAACTAAAAATTTAATGTCCTGTTAACACATTTATACTCCTCCCCTCAAAACTTCCGAGTAAATTCCCCCATTCTTGCATTTCGATTAGAGGTCTTTCACAGGACTTCCTATATCAACCAATAAAATTTTAGTTTTGTTTCAGGTTAAAGATGAAAAATATTATTTACATTTTACTCTTATCGTGTTTTAGTCTCACCACCATTTCCTGCGGTTCTGGAAAAAGCTTGTCAAGTAGCACTTACGACACTAGCACCCATGTAGATCAAACACCCCAAAAGCAGGCAGTAATTGATTGTTACTTAGTCAATAATTCAATAAATGATAATTCGACAATCGATAATTCAACTGTTTCTGATTCTTCTGTTTCTGATTCATTAATTACAAATTGCTCAATTCTCGATAATTCAACTGTTTCTGATTCTTCTGTTTCAAATTCTTCTGTTTCAAATTCTTCTGTTTCAAATTCAATAATTTATAATTCAATAATCTCTAACTCAATAATCTCTAACTCAATAATTAAAAATGAAACATTAATAAATGTCACAATTTCTAATTCGTCAATTAATAATTCCAGATAAATTCATTTAAAAAATAAATCTATTGAATGCTATTGACGATTGCAACATCTCTCCTAACTTCCAACACCACTCTCATCATCTCCTGTGAATAACCAACTAATTCTTCACAGTCAGACAACCCTCCAAGTAAAATCCCCACTTTCTTGTAAAACAAACCAAATGATGTTATATATTGGGTACTCATAAACTTTTGTCATCTAGTGGAATAGGCACCATTAAGGAAAGACTTGATGGGAGGGTGTTTTTTTAACTTAGGCATTTTCAGATTCAAGCGGAATGAATGAGTCCTTACAACTAATTAAATAACTTTTAATAGATACTTGGACGGTAACATGAGAATTGTTGGAATTTTACTAATACTTATTGGTTTGCCCCTAATAGGTTGGTTTGGTTATGTTGAGTTATATTATTTAGGTGAAGTAGAATCTGGATTTGATGAACAAAGAATAAAATCTGAGAAAGCTATAATTAGTAAAATAAAAGAAACTAAAGATAAGTTTAATACAATGAAAAACAACCTAAAAAAAAGTAATGCTTCTAAGAAAAGAATTGCACAAGTGGATGCACAATTGAATGATTTAATGGAGGGATTAAAAAAGAATTATAAAAAACAAGAAAAAGCAATGAATGAATTATTCGAGTCTTCAATCAGCACAGTTAGAAATGAAAATTTCACAGTTGCATCGGGTATTGCGGGTATTATAATGATTTTAATTGGAGGGATGATAATTGGTGCCTCTTTTATGCAAGCTAATGATATTGTGGCGGCTAAAGAAGATTATGCTAAAACAGAGGACGATAAGGAAACATCTATCGAGGAATATTTAAATTCGCAAAAATTGCTACAGGCAAAACTGTTAAAGGCTAATCTGAGTGAGGCTAATCTGAGTGAGGCAGATCTTTCTGGAACAAATCTTAGTGGAGTTAATCTGAGTAACGTAAATCTTAGTGGAGCAAATCTTTCTGGAACAAATCTCAGTAAAGTTGACCTGACTGGATCTAATCTGACTAAGGCAGATCTGACTGGGACAAAACTGGTTAACGCAAATCTGACTGGTGCAGATCTAACTGAGGCTAATCTGAATAAAGCAAATCTTACTGGAGCAAATCTTTCTGGAACAAATCTGAGTAAGGCAAATCTTACTGGAGTAAATCTGAGAAACTCATATCTTGAGGAAAATTTAATCACATAATTCTTTAGGTACGTTTAAAGATCTTAATGACCCTGAAGAATGGGCATTTGATCCTAGCAACAGCATTTTATAATACTACCCTAACTCTAATTACATGCCTAATTCCACAAACATTCGAATTCGAGTCAAGGAAAAAGTTTTGTTGTCTTGGAATCAAAATAAATTAGTTTTCGGAAAATACATTTTTATGGGGTCCACTTCACCCTTCCCTAGCAATCTGGGAGTCTCAATCAATTTAATTAAAGAATTGCCAAGTCAAATCCCCTATTATTATATAATCCACCAACTGAGACATCCAAAGGTTTTTTTCTTTGTCATTTCTCGTTTTTTTTGATAACATGTGTTTTCAAGTTTTGAATGTGCAAACATTCAGCGTTAATCACGATAAAAAAGCAATAACTATATAGGATAAACTAATGAAGATGTTAATTGCCTTTGGGCTTCTTTTTTCTACTCCTCTATATGCAGAGGAAGTGGTCTCCTCCCTTTATAACTGCACCCATAAAGATACCAGTCTTGTTAGGCAGGTTATGATTACCCATCAGTATCCAGGTTGCCATGTGACCTATATTAAGGCCGATGAGACAGGTAATAAAACTAGCAAGGTCCTATGGAGAGCTAAAAACTCAACAAATTACTGCGACAATAAAGGTTTTGACTTTGTTGAGGAAACTCTTCAAAAAAAGTATGGTTGGGTTTGTGTAGATGCGAATGATAAGTAGCGAATATACATTTTTATAGAGACTTTTTTTACAGAGATTTAGAACCCTAAGATAACCAAATATTAAAGGAATTACCATAATTACAATTATCCATTCCCAAAATTTGATTCCTTTAAATGTTCTATTAAATAACAATCTATTAGTGAAATAATATATCCCCTCAAGAAAAATAATTAATAGAACAAGTCTCCAATTCATATTAATCACTCAAAATCAACAGATACCTCACCATCCATAAAATTAGTAGAAATAAAACGATACAAGAAATTAAACTAAAATAAAGTACTTAACAAAAAACAAAATTATCAAACACACTATAAACGAAATTAAATATCTATAAAACATATTGAGCCGTAGAATTTACTTAATTATTGTCATTTCCCAATGGCATATATGGGGGTAATCAATTTCCCCAAATCAAAAAGTCCGAGTACCACGGTTTGTCATCGTTTTTCTTTTTATCCCAAAATGGACCTATTTTCTTCTTGATTCTTTTATTATTCTTCTTTTTCTTTCTCTCTTGCTTTTCAAGAGGAGCCATCTCTTCACCATAAACTAAGACACATCTTTTCTGAACAAAAAAGTAGTTAGATGAGAATATACATCAACTGCATAGAACTTTTTAATGTTATTTTCTTGAATTGCTTTAATTATTAGTGCATTTCCGAAAAGACTCCATAAATCTCTGTTTGCACGGGCAAGCAGAAATGCATTCGGAGGCACAAAGAAAATAGATCTCACATGCTTTTTCTTCCTTAAAATCTCTAGTATTTTTAAACTCTACAGAAGTTAGGTCAACTTTATTTGTAACAGGAGATACAGTATAACAAGCAATGATTACAAAACTAATAAGTACTAATAGAATATTTTTCATATGTCACACTTAATTCTAAAATGTTCTATTAAGTCAGTTGGGATTTCTCTTCTGAAGTAGTAAGTATTACCAGAATTGAGTACGTTTATCAAACTCATATGAGGTTCTTTTTCCATCACACAAATCACAATTTGTTGATTATTTGGTTTTCTGAGACACGAAATATCATCATCAAAGTGTGATTAATATGAGCCTATTTGAGAGTTAGGGGTTAGGCGTGCACCGTATGGGAAAAAATAGTGTTTCCTTGAATGTGACAGGTCTGTTACAAGAAACTCCTCGTACTCTCAAACAAAACATATCCAACCCGAAATAACGCACACCCTTGTGGCCATCTCTGAGCATACCGGCATGACTGTTAGTCAGGTTACTGATGAGGTGCTGTACACCTACTTAATTGAGGTGCAGAAGATGGCTGAACATGATGAGTGAGGGGGGGGGGAGCACACAGGCCCCCCACATCAATACATAAAGTAGTTAGTCGCATTTATGCCTGAATGGCCTTTCAGGAGTTAGCATCTTTACAAACCGGCGGGTTGGAGGTATAAATTACATAAATATTGCATATAAGAATTCCAACTTCACCCACTACATAATTTATAGACCAAAAGAGGAATCATGATTCCGAACGATCGCTCCTTCACTCTTGACCGAGTGGTGCAACTGTCTCTATTTGCCGGGCTCGCCTGGGGCCTTGTGCTCCTTCTGGATTACCTCTCTGACGTTCTCCTGCCGTTTGTCACCGGACTGGTGGTGGCCTACTTCCTCGACCCGGTAACCAATCGAGTTCAGCATGTCATCAAGCAGCGCGTTCTAGCCGCACTCTTTACGCTGGTCTCCATTACACTGGCTGTCTCTCTCGTTGTCTGGCTCATGGTCCCATTGGTCGGCAATGAACTGGCCGACATGGGCCGCACCGTATCCAAAATGGCCACCAATACCGATCTGGCACAAGCTGCCAAAGAGTATCTGCCCGAAAATGTATGGGAAGAGGTGAATGAGATTCTCAAACGTGATGATGTCAAACGATACCTGACCAGTGACGGGGCGTTGCAGATGGCCAAGGACACGGCAAAAAAGCTCTTGCCTGGCGTCTGGGGCGTGCTTTCGGGAGCGGCCAATATGCTCACGTTCATCACCGGCCTTCTAGTCATCATGCTCTATGTGGTCTTTCTGCTCATCGATTACCATAACATGGCAACACGCTGGCGTGACTACCTTCCGCCTAGCATACGTGATGACGTGTCGGGATTCGTGGAGGAATTCATTCTGGCGACCAACCGTTATTTCCGTTCACAGGCACTGTTGGCCAGTTGTGTGGCTGTGCTCTTCGCGATCGGCTTTTCCATCATCGGCCTGCCGCTTGCCATTCTCATGGGTATATTAATCGGCCTGCTGAATATGGTCCCCTATCTTCAGATCGTGGGCACCATCCCATGCCTACTTCTGGCTGGGCTGAAGGCGCTGGAGCAGGGCGACAACTTGCTCTGGGCACTGAGTCTTGTCCTGCTCGTTTTCGGCGTGGTGCAACTCATTCAGGAAACCGTGCTGGTGTCACGTTTCCAGGGCAAAGCCATGGGGCTTTCTCCGTCCATCATCTTGTTGTCCATTTCGGTCTGGGGCAAGCTGCTTGGCTTTCTCGGTCTCATTCTGGCCCTGCCACTCACCTGTCTTGGCCTGACCTACTATCGCCGCTATCTATGGAAATTCGAACCGGCGGGGGAACCCTCGGAGACCAAGGAATAGAAGAACCTGTGGTTCAAAAAAAGCCACCATGAATAGCTTTGTATGAAAGTCACATCCATTTATACATATAGTAGTTAGTCGTATTTATGCCTAGATTCTTCGTTAGATGGCCCCACTAATCCTTCACATGTCAGACACCCTCCATGTAAAATCCCAGATTTTTGTAAAACAAAACGATTGATGTTATATATTGTTTTCTCCGAAAAACCAACAGTTAGATGGCCAGACAATGTTCAAAGTTGAAGCAATTACACCTGCGATTGGTGCAAAGATTTCAGGAGTCTCTCTAAACAAAGATTTAAATAGTGATACTGTTGGAAAAATATACAATGCACTCATTAAGTATCAAGTTGTTTTTTTTAGAGAACAAAATCTTACACCTGAATCTCATCTCAAATTAGCAAATAGTTTTGGTGATATAGATCCCGGTCACCCTGTCTACCCTCATGTAGAAGGCTTTCAAAGTATAGTTTTATTAAAGAATGACGCAAACAGTAAGCCAGATACAAATGATTGGCATAAAGATTTTACTTTTAAATCTAACCCTCCTTTTGCGAGTATTCTGCATGGTGTCAATGTTCCTAAAGTTGGTGGCGATACACTTTGGGCAAGCATGAGTGCTGCCTATGAAACCCTTCCAGATGGCTGGAAAGAGGACTTAGAAGGATTAGAGGCAATCCATGATATGGGTACATTTAGGAATGACTTTTATAGAGAAGGTGGAGTTGATTCGGTAAATAGTGCGTTAAAAAAAGTTGGCTCTGCAGTTCACAAAGTGATTGAGACACATCCTATTTCAGGTCTGAAATACTTAAATGTAAATCAATCCTTTACTCGCAATATCGTAAATGAAAGTCAAGGGGCAAGTGACCATATACTGCAATTCTTATTTAAACATATGACTAAACCTGAATTTCAAGTTAGATTCTACTGGCAAAATAATTCTGTAGCTATTTGGGATAATCGAATAACTCAGCATTATGCTATTTGTGACTACTTGCCAAATTTTAGACATATGCATCGGATTACAGTTATAAATGATAAAAGAGAAAAGTAAAATATTTTAAAAATCCATTTTACAGCGATTTTGTCATTCGGTCCATAATCACAATGCTTGCACCATTTTGGGTATGGTAGGGGGCTGGGGTGGCTTTCTGGAAGGTCTTGAAAAAACCTCTGTCTAAAACCATCTCATCATCCTCTGTGAGTAGCCCCCACTAATTCTTAACAGTCAGACACACCTCCAAGTAAAATCCCACTTTCTTGTAAAACAAACAGATTGATGAGGTATTTTGTATTCTCATAACCTACCGAAATGAGCTCCATGAAAAATATGTCAATCCTTCTTTTTCTTAGTTATAAAATATCTCTGTTAATGACGCTAGAGTACTGTTGACTGTAATATTATTTAATACATATTCTTGCCTTTAGTGTCCTTTAAATGACGAAATATGTGCTTTATATGCCATTCTAAATAAGATCTTATTCTAGTCAGAGACACTCTGTAATAAATACTGAAAAAAGGAAAATCTTCTGCTTTAATTTAAGGACATTTTTGATTGAGTTTTTTCTTTAGTACCAATCTATTATGTATCTGTTTTTTCAATACTTTTTATTTCAAATAATATATGGACATTTACGGAGTAAAGAAATATAAACTAGAGTTAGAACAAGTGTTCCTAGATATGTCTTAGGGATTAGTAAGACTCATGTGTAAAGAGTATACATTTGATAGAACAAATGTATCTCTAGAAATGACTAAAGTCTCTTCTGTAGACATGACTTAGTAAGATTTATTAGATGATGGTATTCAATACAAATGTATAGATAATACTTACGTATAATAATGTATACTAACCGTTCCCCTTAGTGGGCCCCATAATAATCTTTAGAAAAATTCTGAGAGCCTTTTATATATAGCGCTAACGGATTTTACCCCCCTTGAGTTTCTTTTTTAGACTACGTAAAAAATTAAATTGACTGGGAGAGAGGTGGTTTAGGAGAGAAAATTGTTAGATTTACTCTTACTCTAGGGGTTCTGGTATTTGGGTTCATTTATGTTGATGATTGTTGCAATCTTTTATTTCATCCAATCCAATCAATCCCCAATCATCAAACAATATCATTCACACAATACAGCCCAAGTGATTGAACCACCTAAACGAGTATTAGTTGAAAGGGAAGTTTGTAATAGAATTTCTGGTTGTGAGGTAGTGAATGGAACTTGTCCTTCGTGCGTATTGGAAAAGGTGTGGGAGTGAAATATCCAAAGATAGGGACATTAAAGATTCCCGTTTTCTATAGTCTTTCTTTATAAGTAGGTATGTAATGTTTTAAGGGAAAAGAAAATTAACTAGAGTAACAAAAGGAATGATGGTTTGAGAAATAGAGTTTGGAGGAGAACCAGAGAAGAATAGAATTACTTTGGGAACCTCCCCTCACAAACTGCAAGGATTATATTTTCACAATTCTTAACATCTGATCGCACAAAACTATCATATTGTCTAGAATCGAACTTTTCTTTGTCATATCTTTCCTTTTGGTACAACTCCAGAATATTTTCTGAGACTTTCATTATTTTAGTCATATCCCCTCTGTTATGTTCAAAACTTTCCATCCCATTTTGATACTCAATGAAAACATTAAATTTCCTTACCAAATGTTTGTATTGTTGTCTACCCTTTACCTCAAAACCCCCTTCATAGAACAAAATGAAATGTTTTTGATCTTTGTACCAATTATGAAATTTCATCTTATGTAGGGTGTTTAAAGACCAATCTTTGTATATGTCTTTATTGACTTTAACTTTAATTTCCTTTTCAATTATAGAAGGTTGGTGGTTTCCTTTCTTCTTCTTCTTCTGAACACGATAACCAATTTGTTCCAAATTCATACACAACTTCAAGTAGTGAAACCAAAGATAATGAATCCTCCTATTTGCAACATAATGGTTTTTCGTTCTTGATTTATCCCTATGTAGAATACTGATATCTCTGATATCTAAATTTTGTTTCCAATTCCTTGTAGGGATAGTCTCTACAGTTAAGTATGTCATGTTTTCTACGTTTCCAAATATCCAATAAGAATGAGTATAATGTTACATAAAGTGAGTCCTTATGTAAATCAGATAATAAATATTCAGGACTGCAAATGTCTTGGATATTTGTCTATCTGGTTATTCCTCCCTTATTTAAATCTGATTAAAAATTAATATCTAGATTATCCCCGATCATTTGAAAAACACTTGTCTTATCAGGATTTAAGTTAAACATCAAAAGTTCCAGTTCCAGGAAAGAAAATCAAATATACAAATAACCTAGAAATTTCAAAAACTTATTAAAAAATACACCATTTTTATTTCTTAAAAACACAAAAATTATAAATAAACTATGTATAGTTTTAAAAAAAAATGGGGTAAATAAAATGGATTCAAAAAGAGTTAGACATGAAGTGTCCATCATTCTCAAAGTGAATGATACGAAAGGAACAATAGGAATCAATTGGATATTCAAAGGATAATTAGGTCAAGATTTCAGGTTCCAATACATATATGAAGAAAACATATAAAGAGTTTCAAGAACAGGTACTAGAAAAGACACATCACCACAGGACATTGATGACCCTATAGACAAATCAATAGAAGGTGTAACTGTAATCAAGAATGATAAGAAACGTAATAAAGAAGATGTTTCTACTGCCAAAAGTGTCCTGAAGTGGTTACAGGGTGTTCGTGCAACCTTTGAAAAGGAGGGGTCACTTCATCCATCAACTGTTATTCATTATGAAAACTGTTGCAGGAGTGAGTTCAGGAAGATATGGGCATATGGTGCTAAGTTGGGAATCCAGTCCTCAAAGGAAAGTACCTAAAGACTTTAGTAATGTAGAGCTGAATGAAGAACTTGATGAAGGTATGACTTCAAATGTTGCAAGAATGTCTGCAATAGGGCCAAAAAAAAAGAGTGGTTGGTTATGGAAACAGGGTTGAAAGATCTACTGATATAGGACAGAAACTTGATTACCTATCAAAACAAATCTCTGCGGTAGGAGGTTTTGCACTAGTTGCGTGTAGTCTCTCTGGTGAGGGGGCATTGAGTAAAGGTGCAATTTTCACTTCCTAGTTTTCCTATAATGAACCAGATAAGAACCTTGACGCACTCTTTGAGGACTTGTGTTGACTTGTGAAGAATTGTAGTGTGGGTTCTCACAGGAGATGGTGGGGTTGGTTTTAGAGGGGTCATTGCTGTTTTTCTCCATTTATTGTCTTTGTAAGGATATTTCCTTTTTTGTCGTATTCAGTAATGTTCCAAAGTATTCCTTCCTTGAATTCACCTATATACTCCTTTTCAAAACGTGAAGTTAGTGTCCCTTGACCATGTTGTTTACCGTCCTTGAATTCTCCTACATACTTGTTCCCAGAAGGTGTAGTGAATATTCCATGACCATGTTGTTTACCATTCTTGAATTCCCCAACATACTTTCTACCATTAGAAAAAGTGTATGTTCCTTGTCCATCCTTTTTTCCATTCTTGAATTCTCCAATATACTTGTCTCCTTCCCATTTCCCTTTTCCAAAAGTGTAAGCTCCATGACCATAATACGTCCCGACCTGCCATGCCCCTTCATACTTCTGTCCATCAAGTGAAGTGAATGTTCCTTCACCATGATATTTCCCATTCTTCCATTCTCCAACATACTTGCTTCCATTAGGGGAAGTTTGTGTCCCTTGACCATTTATTGCCCCATTTTTGATTTCACCCACATATTTGCTCCCATTAGACCAAGTAAAAGTTCCTTGACCGTTTTCATTGTCATCTTTGTAATCTCCAACAAACTTATCTCCATTAGAATAAGTGTATATTCCGTGACCATGTTGTTTCCCATCCTTGAATTCTCCTACATACTTGTCTCCTTCCGATTTACCTTTTCCAAAAGTTAGTGTCCCTTGTCCATTTGATAATCCATCTTTGAATTCCCCTACATACTTGTTCCCATTAGAATAAGTGTATATTCCGTGACCATGTTGTTTCCCGTCCTTGAATTCTCCTACATACTTGTCTCCATTAGAATAAGTGTATATTCCCTGATTATGTTTTTTCCCGTCCTTGAATTCACCCACATACTTGTCACCTTCTGATTCCGCTTTACCATAAGTTAGTGTTCCCAAACCATTTTTTATTCCATCCTTCCATTCTCCTACATATTTCCTTCCATCAGGTTTAATATATGTTCCTTGACCATGTTTTTTCCCATCCCTGAATTCACCCACATACTTGTCTCCATCAGACCAAGTAAAAGTTCCTTGATCGTGATATTTCCCATTCTTGAATTCCCCTTCATACTTGTTTCCACTAGATAAAGTTAATGTTCCTTGACCAGACTTCCTCCCATCTTTGAAATCCCCCACATACTTGTCTCCATCAGACCAAGTGAATGTTCCTTGTCCACTTGGTTCCCCATTTTCAATTTCCCCTACATATTTTCCATCCTTATCCTCAGCACCATCTTCAAACCATCTAAATTCGCCACTCACCAAACGAAGAAACAAAACGTCTTTTCGTCTCTTATCATCCGCCACAACTGTTTCAACCTTCTTCCTCCCAACCAACTTCTCAACCAACTCCCTCAACTTAACATCCAATTCAATAGTCTTACATCCCCCACAAAGTTTTGTTCCTATTCTCCTGTAATTTTCACTCATCCATCTCAAACTCAACTGGGTGTCTCCATCTTCCTCAACGATTTGTAGTTGGAAAACATCACAACCAACTAGGCAATCACCACTTTCAATTTGAGGAGGAGATGAAACATCAATGTATTTGGACAACTCATCATCCAGAGTGTTCAAGAGGATTTGTTTTTGTGAGTCAGGAACATTTCCAATTACAGTTGGTGGAAGGACAACACCAAGAGGCTTGGAGGACTGGCCTGACAGAGGAGAAGAAAGAAGAAGGAAGGAGAGGAGAATAAGTATATGTCTCATTTGACTTACTATTGGTGTATTAGGAGAACCAATATATAACATCAATCGGTTTGTTTTACAAGAATAGGGAAAGATTGTGGAGACTGTCTGACTCTGTGAAGAATTAGTGGGGGGTTACTCACAGGAGGTGATGGGGGTTATTGATGTATCTCTTTTCCATTCACAAACTTTCCTTTGATGTTCCCGTCTTTGTCGTAATATGTTCCATTCCAAGGTTTCTCATCCTTCCATTCTCCTTCATACTTTTCCCCATTAGAACTAGTGTATGTTCCTTGACCATTTGGAATACCACCCTTGTATTCTCCTTCATACTTGTCTCCTTCAAAATCACCTTTTCCAAAAATGTGAGTTCCTTGACCATTTGGGATACCATCCTTGTATTCCCCTACATACTTTCTTCCATCAGACCAAGTGAATGTTCCTTGACCATTTAGTTTCCCATCCTTGTATTCCCCAACATACTTACTTCCATCGGGGTAAGTCAAACTACCAAGACCATTTTGTATTCCATTCTTGAATTCCCCAACATACTTTTTTCCATTAGACCAAGTGAATGTTCCTTGACCATGTTTTCCCCCATCCTTGAATTCCCCAACATACTTGTTTCCATTAGACCAAGTGTATGTTCCTTGACCATTTTTTAGACCCTCCTTCCATTCTCCTTCATATTTGTCTCCATCAGAGTAAGTTAAACTACCTACACCTTCTCTTATATAATCTCCAAATATTATATACTCTCTCTTTACTTCACCTTTATATTGTGGATGATTGTATTTATCCCCTATTGTTTTCCACTCATACCCTGATGAAGTTTCCCACAGGTAAAGTGTCTCCTCTTTTTTATCACAGGAAATTAGAAAAGAAGAAAGAAGAAGGATTGAGATGAGGATGAGTGGATGATTCACTTGGTTTCCTATAAGTGGTTTAGGAGAACCCAATATATAACATCAATCAGATTGATTTACAAGAAGTTGGGATATAACTTGGAGTTTCTCTGACTCTGTGAAGAATTAAGTGGGGTTACTTGGAGGGTGTCTGACTGTGAAGAATTAGTAGGGGTTACTCACAGGAGGAGATGGGGTTGGTTTAAACTTCACAGTCTATGATTTTAGTTTTGAGAAAGGATGGTTGTGAGATTGACTTTTTATTATTGTTTAAAATTTAACTAATCTATTATAATACGTTTAAGAATTTAATTTAAAACTCAAAATAGTCTAAAAGGATCAATTATGGCAACTTATGAATGTAGCAAATGTGGTATGTCAGTAAATGCAACATGTGCAAAATGTGACGCACCACTAGAAAATGATATGCTAACTATAGATGATGGAACACAAGTACAAATTTCTAAGTGTCCAAATGAACATGGCAAAATAAAATCACCACTTTGTTGTGGTCAAGATATGACTTGTACTGTCTAATTATATTTGGAAGATAAGGTATAATTTTTCATCACTCACAATGTTGATAATGATTTAACCATCATCAACAGCATATTCCAGTTTATGGGAATATACAAATAATGGGCTAATATATTGAGAGGGAATCTTCACCAGAATTAGGGAGATTTTACAATAATGTGGGGTAGGTTTCCACAGAGAACACCAAATATGCGGAACATTATTTTTCTTAGGGTGTTTGTGGATAAATTAGTTGGTTATTCTTATTATTAAAACTTCTTCACCCTATCAACTTCTTCCAAACAGGTTGCATGATTGACCTCCCCCACTAATTCTTCACAGTCAGACACCCTCAAAGTAAAATCCCATATTCTTGTAAAACAAACCGATTAATGAGGTATTTTGTGAGCTCATAACCTGCCGAAATGAGCTAACTGGAAAACATTCTCATCCCTCTTTTTCTTAGTTAAAAAATATCTCTGTTAATGAGTGTAGAGCACCGCTGACAGTAATATTATTTTTTATATATTGGGGCATATTTAGCCTCTAATACGCTTTAAAAAGCGATATATGAGCTATATAGACCATTTTAAATCAGAACTTATCCTAATCCTTGAAATCATATAATAAATACTGAAAAAGAAAATCTTCTGCTTTAATTTAAGGACATTTTTGATTGAGTTTTTACTTTAGTAAAACCCCGTTTTATATCTTTTTTTTCAATACTTTTTATTTCAAATAATATATGGACATTTACGGAGTAAAGAAATATAAGTTAGAACAAGTGTTCCTAGATATAACTAAAAGTATTAGTAGGACTCATGTATACAAGAGTATCCAATTAATAGATCAAGTGTATCTCTAGATAAGACTAAGGTCTTTCTAGAAACATAACTTAGTACTATTTATATAGATGGTTGTATTCAATACAAAAGTATAAGGTAAGACTTAAGTATACTGATGTATGACAAAGGGTTACATGAGGAACAAGAAATATCATAAATCACATAGCAGAGGTATTGATGTCAGGAGTTAAACACCGAGTTGCTTTAGTAACAGGAGCTGGTAGTGCGAATGGCATCGGGTATGCCACAGCTAATTTGCTAAGAGCTGCTGGCGCTAAAGTAGCTATAACATCAACTACGGAAAGAATATATCAAAGGTTAGAAGAAATGGGTGGGACAGCTGAAGACACCTACGCAATAACTGCTGATCTCACAGACACAAAGTCAGTAAAATCATTAATTGAAAATGTAGAAGGTGCTTTGGGGGCTATTGATATTGTAATCAACAATGCAGGTATGGTTCAAACTGGGAGGGAAGAACCTAGCGTTTTGTTTCACGAAATAAGTGATGAAAGCTGGCGGTACGGAATCGATATCAATCTAACAAGCTCATTTCTTGTTACTAGAAGTGTTATTCCTGGCATGATGGAGCGTAATTATGGTCGTATTGTACATGTATCATCTGTAACTGGGCCTCTTGCTGGTATTTCTGGAAGCTCCGTCTATGGTACAGCAAAGGCAGGTATGCTTGGAATGGCTCGATCACTTGCTATTGAAACTGGCAAACACAGCATTACAGTAAATTGTGTTGGGCCAGGTTGGATTAAGACATCATCAAGCAGTGAAAAAGAGATTACTGCTGGAAAATTTACACCTGTTGGTCGCCCAGGTACACCAAGTGAGGTTGGTCATGTAGCAGTCTTTCTTGCTAGTGAGGAGGCAAGTTATGTGAGCGGCCAACTAATCGTTGTTGATGGTGGAAATACGGTACAAGAATATAAAGTGGAAGTTTAGCTGATTTAAAGAAAAATCTGAGAGCCTTTTTATATGTAGCGGTAACGGATTTTACCCCCCTTGAGTTTCTTTTCCGGTAGAGTAAAAGACCTAATTAGATAGGATGGTTGTGGGTTGCCATATAAAATAAAGGTGGGTAGCAGTATACCTAGAAAGTTTTGAAACCCGTATACTTGAGTTAAGAAAGAAGGCTTAACACTCTTGAAGAGATTGAAATCTGATCAAGTTGTCAAACCATCTTTGAGGAGATTAGAAATTCGTACGAAGGTATAATAAATTAGGGAAGCGTAAGCTTGACACTAGTTTTGCCCCAGTTAGAACCTATTGATGGATCATTAGGGTCATCGGGACCTTGATTCCAATTCATTGTACCTGAACCAGATGCTCCCTTATATTTCCCGGTGCCTCCCATTACCGTCACTTTACCTATTCCCTTTTTATCCATCGGTTTGAAGGAATCGGTAACTCTCATAAACAAGGCATTTTCTTTGTCATGGTAGCTTCTACAGGTAGCGGTAAACGACATTGTTTGAGTCGATGTGTTCATAATACCATTATAAACACATGATGACGCGCTGGTGACTTTTTCACCCATGATTGAGCCTCTTTCAATGCAATGAAAAGTACCTAGGAAGTGCAGAGGCATCTGTCCCATAAATTGCATACCTACTGTTTTCTGACTGCAACTCCAATTGATATTCATAGTTCCAGAGCCAGCAAAGGCTATTGGTGACAACATAATGATTATTAACCCATTTATAGAGAGAATTCTTATTAGTAATTTCAGCATAATTTTATCCTTTATTTAGAGATTAATTTTTAAACGTGACAGAATAACAACCGTACAGTAAAGATTAATTTAGTCAAGTAAAAAATTAAATTGAAAGGAAGTGGGAAGATTGTGGAGGAGTGTCTGACTGTGAAGAATTAGTGGGGGTTACTTGGAGACTATCTGTCTCTGTGAAGAATTAGTGGGGGTTCTCACAGGAGATGGTGGAAGTATTTCTTTAGAAAGAACAAAATTATTAATTAGGAAAAAAGTTCACTTCATGAAGATCCCATCTGGTATTAGATACTACAGGTTCCCATTTCTTTCCATTATCAGAAATAAATATCATTCCCTTATCCCCTACAGATACAAATTTTTTATTACCATAAACAAGTCCTCTTACGAAGCAGCAATAGACCGAGGGATCTTTGTTATCTAAAATAATAGATTTCCATGCTTTCCCATTTTTTGACTGTTGAATTCCACCCTTTCCAACTGTGAAGAATAGTTTATTTTCAAAATAAACACCAAATATATCTCTTTGTCTACTTGTTTTACTTTTAGACCAGTTCCTGTTATCTTTTGAATGAAGGATAATTCCATCTTCTCCACCCGCAACAATTATTTTTTTACTACTTGTAACACCTAATAAATCATTTGAAGTATTTGAATCTACTTTTTCCCAATTGCGTCCATTACTAGAAACTAAAATAATCCCATCTTCCCCAACAATTATAAATTCTCCATTAAAAAATGTGACATCAAACAAGTCGTCAGAAACACCTGAATCTACTTCTTCCCATGATTCTCCATTTTGTGAAACTAAAATAATTCCATCTTCTCCAACAATTATAAATATGTTTTTATGAAAAAAAATTTCATGTAGATCATTGTTTGTGTCAATCTCATCAAAATACCAATCCACTCCATCTTCAGAAGAAAATATTGTTCCGGATATACCTACTGCAATTATCTTGTTATTACCTCTAGTCACACCCCATAATCTTTTACAATTATCTCTATTTACAACTTCCCAATCCCTTCCGTTTTCAGATTTTAAAATGTTACATACACCACCTACAGAAATAAAAAAACCACTTAACTTCACTTCAACCTTCTTCTGTGGTTCTTCTTTGACCACATCCTTCACTCCAATCAACTTCTCAACCAGACCACCAATCATCAATCTAAGTCCATTTGTCTTACATCCCTCACAGTAATCTTCCTCTACTCTTTTCTGATCCTGATCATTCCAAGTAATCGAAATCTGAGTATCTCCTTCTTCATACATAAGATCCATTTTGAATGAATTCTCTACCTGTAATAATTCTTGGATCATTCTAATGCATTGATCCTCTGTACACTCATCTGAATCCATTTCTTGAAATGCTTGTTCTTGTGCTTCTTCAAATAACTCTTTTGGAACAATTGCAAAATAGTCATCTAGTTTTGATTCAAGTGTTTTTCCCAGCATTTTCTTCCTAACCTCAGATATTTCACCAAGACTACCAGTGGGGATAATGATAGTCTGAGGTTTTCCCGACTGACCAATCATAGGAGAAGAAAGAAAAATAAGAACGGATATGAAAGTGGATAGATAAAGTTTCATTACAAATTTTATTATAGTAACTACAACAATGACTTTATTTTATCTAATTGAGTTTCATCTATCCCATTAAATCTAAAAAGATATTCATTCCCCCTTATACCAATAATCGTTGGAAATGCCATCTTTCCTTTAAAGAATTTCTTTGAGATTGATCCAA
>CABXOR010000008.1 GCA_902513935.1 uncultured SAR324 cluster bacterium | reverse complement strand
CAAGTATCCGAGAACTGTTAGAATCACAGTTTGATTTATACGAACTGATTATTGCACAACATAAAAGTGGTGAATTACCTGAACTACCAGAAGTTGATCCTAATTTGTTAGACCTGAAATTTCAATCTGGGAAATCAACACAAAAGAAAAAAAAGAAAAAAGAAGAACATTCTAGCATTGATGAAGAAGAGATTAATCCGCAAGAAGAACCAAAAAAGTTTGAAGTCCCATCTGCAGTCGGTGCCTTCGTGGAATATGTATTGGGTAAAATACAACAATTCAATCCGAACGGGGTTGGCGCCAGAAATTGGAAAAAGTGGCTGATTTGGTTGATGATTGCAGTAGTATTATTTTTAGGAATGACCTCTATGTTCTTGATTGCCAGTCGGTTTTCATTGTTTTCTTTGAACAGCAGCAAAAAATCTGTTTCAGTTTGCAGCACAAACAGACAGGGAGCAAAATATTCAGAACATTTAAGAGACATACGGAAATCATTGGTTTTTGATCTGAACCGTCTTCCAGCATGGTCAACTTTTAACGTGGCGCGTACTTACTGTATTGGAGGGAATATGAGTGTCAAACAGCAGGAACAGCGGTTACTTCAGTGTTTGTTGAAGGTACGTAACCGCACAAAAAACTTACTACCGGCTTCAAGACCGAGTCTTAACAAAATTGAAGCTTGTGCAAGTACTCTCTGTCAAAGGGAACTTCCACACCTGTCTGAGTTCTGCAAAAGATTGTGATATAATCTACTAACATTATTAATTGAGAAATAAACAGTTAAATATCACGTGTATCATCAATGATTTGTAAAAATACCAATTAAGAAATGCAAAAAATGTTTTATGAGCAATAATAGGGCAAATTTACACTGAAAACATGATTGACAAAAAACACATAGGCCATGAATTCCTTCCAGTAACTTTACCAGTCGAAGAGGGGCGGTTAAAATTTTTGGCAAAAGCACTTGGTGAAACTAGAGATATTTATACAAATACGGATGCAGCAATAGCTGCTGGGCTTCCGGGATTGCTGGCACCTCCAACTTTTCCTTTTATGCTGGAAATAGACGCACTGGATTTGGTGGCATTTATGAGTTTGTTGGGTGAAAGCCTGGAAAAATTGCTGCACGGAGAAGAAAATTTCAAATACTTTGCACCAATATATGCAGGTGATAAAATCACTGTCTGCAAAAAAATTTCTGATATCATTGATAAAAAAGAAGGAACTTTACAGTTTGTGATTTCAGAAAACACCTTCACCAATCAGGCAGGCGAAATTGTGGCTGAAACCTGCACCAATTATGTTTTCAATCATAAATGAAAAAAATATGAAAACACCTTCATTCGACTCTCTAAAAGTAGGAGAAGAAATTCCTTCTTTAATCTCTCCTCCAGTAACACGGCATACGCTGGCACTCTATTGCGGTGCTTCCGGAGACCATAATCCGATTCACGTGGATATTGATTTTGCTAAATCATCTGGATTTGATGATGTAATTGCACACGGAATGCTTTCAACAGGATACCTGGCCAGGATGATCACCAACTGGGTTCCACAATCTACTCTGAGGAACTGGAAAAATCGTTTCACTGCAATGACTCATATCGGTGACATAGTAACCTGCACCGGAAAAATTACTGAAAAGTTTGAGGAAGGCGGAGAAAAACTGGTGCGCCTTGAGTTACAGACAAACACCCCACAGGCACAGACCATTATCGCAGAAGCTGTGGTCGCCCTGGAATAATATGCCTGCTCTCCTTTCCTCATTAAAAATTCTTGATTTTTCGACGTTACTGCCGGGACCTTTTGCTTCGATGATACTTGCAGATTTAGGGGCAAAGGTTTTAAGGGTAGAATCTCCCACACGACCAGATTTAGTGAGAATGCTGCCGATTCAAGTAAAAGGTGGTTCAGCGACTCATGCGACAATTAATCGTTCCAAAAACTCCATTGGCTTAAATTTGAAAAATCCTGATGCCGTCAAAATTGTTAAACAATTGGTCAGCAAATATGATATCGTTTTGGAACAGTTTCGTCCTGGGGTGATGAAGCAGTTGGGATTGGACTATGAGGAACTCCGCAGACACAATCCTGCACTCATTTTTTGTTCACTGACTGGTTATGGGCAAACCGGACCTTACCGTAACCGTGCCGGTCATGACCTGAATTATCTCGCTCTTTCCGGAATAAGTAATTACAGTCGTCGAAAAAATGAATCACCTGTGCCGCTGGGTATTCAGATTGCGGATATTGCTGGAGGTTCATATCATGTAGTAATGGGAATTTTAGCAGCAGTAATTCATCGCCAGCAAACAGGAGAAGGACAGAGTGTCGATATAAGTATGGCAGATGCTTTGTTCAGCATGAAAGTATTTGAAAGTGCAAACTGGCTGGCAGGAGGGCCAGGAGCAGAACCAGAATCAACTTGGCTCAATGGCGGAACTATTTATGATTATTTCCTAACGCAAGATGGTCGCTGGGTTTCTGTTAGTAGTTTGGAACCTCAATTTCTTGCTGCATTGATAGATGCTATGGGGCTTCCGGAGACTTTGTTCAAAACAAAATTGACTGATCCGGAAGCCCAAAGGCGACTAAAGAGGATACTCCGGGATCGATTTTTGGAACGTCCGTGGACTGTATGGGAATCTGTTTTTGCCGATTGCGATGCGTGCGTTGAATTGGTTTTGGAATTTCCGGAAGCTATGGAACATCAGCAGTTTAAAGCCAGAGGAATGATTACAGATGTTCCTGCTCCTGATGGTTCTTTTCAGAAACAAATTGCATCCCCATTCAAGTTTTCCGGAAGCAAACCAGAATATCTGCACATTGGTGTAGAGCTTGGTGAGCAAACGGATATTATTTTGAAAGAACTTGGTTATAATTTGGAACAAATCGAAAAGTTAAGAAAAGATGGGGTTTGTGCAGGTACTGAGACTAAATAATTGGGGAAAAGATACGTAATTAACCGGAGCTGACATCTAACTCAGGTAAATTTAATTTACGTTATATTTTTGGGATGAAGTTCCGCTGTTTTAGACAAGAAAAAGGATTTGGTCTTAAACAACTTGCCGTACTGACTGGGTTATCTGCTTCATATATTAATGAAATAGAAAATGGGGGAAAGTACCCAAAAGCAGAAAAAATAATGATGTTAGCTGAAGGATTAGGAGTTGAATACGATTACTTGGTTCCCATCAGTATGACTGGTCGGCTCGGTCAAATCTCGGGACCGTTTTTTCCTTCATCAGTTCTAGGTTCAAACCCTTTTCAGATTTTTGGGATCACAATTTAAAAATGTAGTGGAGAAAGTATATCAGACGTGCGAACGCTGTCCACTAGACAATATTCAGTGTTCGGAACAAACGGCACCACCCAGTATTTTTTCAGTACGAGAAGGAAGAACTTATGAATAGTACAATTTAAAAACTTGTCACAGATTTTCGTGCGAAAAATCTGAGAATCTGAAAAACTAGTCAGAGTGGAAAGTAATAATTTAGATAAAAAGTATGCAGTTGACTTTGTTTCAAAAAAGGACTTGAATCTGTGGCGGAAAGAAAGGGAATCTGTTGACCAACCGAAAAACGATAATATAACAAGAAATTATACGTGACAAAATAAGAGGCTCCAGTTTCAACTCCTAATGCAATTTCATCCTCAAAAGATTTGTTGCTTCCGGTTGCAGCAAAACGAGTTTTGGTAAATTGTACACCTGCACCATAGTGTAAATAGAAGTCTCTGCTGATTTTTGGGTACTGAGAATACCAGAAATTGTTTTGGATAATTTCTAATCTTTGTCCAGATTTTCCATCATGAAAAATAGTTTTTGAAACTTCAACAATTGAAATTTGCCGTTCATATTCTATAACCTGCTCATCCCAAAAATAACCCAAATTAACACCGATTCCGTTTGCTTCTCCATCCGAATCTGAAATTATCACATCATCCGTAACTTTTAGCCCGACTTTCCGGAAACCAACACCAAAATAGAACCCCTGCCAGCGTGAGGATGTTCCGGAAACAAAGAACTCAGGTTCCGGTGCTGCAATTCGTGATTCAAGAATGCGTTTATCCATTTCACTAGACACAGGAGTATTTTTTTCCTGTGCATAGCTTCCTGCCGCAAAAAAAATACAAAAGGACAGCATCAATATGAACCTGATGGGATTGCAGAAAATATGAAAAATATAAAATCTACAATTTTCTAAGTAATTGTAATTGCACATTTAACTATTCCATATCTGGCAAAATCTGTTCCGGAAGCTTAATGCCGCCCAGGTTTATGTAGGCATAAAGAGTCCGGTTAATGTATTCTTTTTCACGTCCACTGCTGGTTGACGTTTTGTCAACACTTTCTGTCAGAGCAAGCCTAATGTTCCAACAGTCCGGACGGTAATCCAAAGTAAAAGCACTTGAAGTCAGACGTCGTCGTAAAGTGTAACTGTCCGCATCCAAATTTACAGTTCCAGAAAATCCAAATGCTAAATGATCGCTTGCTTCAAAGCTGTTACTGAAACCAAATGTGTTGGCAGCAGCAACATCATTACCAAAAGGTGTTTGATATGCAAATTCGTTTTTATGGAAGTTCACTGATGCTTTGTTGTGATCGCTAAGGCCGAAACCAAAACTTGTGGAATATTCTACAATCTGGCGTTTCTGATGATGATATCGATTGAAATAATTTATGGAGAAACCCGGACCGGGATTGAAACTCAAAGTAGTTCTGAGAGGTAATAATGGTTGGCCTGAATCAGTTTCATTCCCCTTTACTGCCGGACCGATTGGCTGAAAATCTGGATCTATTTTTAAGACATCATAATGCTGAACAAAGTTTAAACTTGCCATGTTCCAACTCTTTCCTTCACGAGTCTGGCCTCGTATCTTGCTGCTAATAAGTGGAACTACTCCTTTCTCAGCATAGGCCAGGACAATCTCTTTTTGTTGAGCGCTTAATGTACCTCCAAACAGCTTATCTACCTGGTCGAGAAACAATTTATCTGAAGCAAATTCCTTTCCTTGAATTAGTCCTAACTTTCGAATTAAGGCTTCATCCATGTGCCTTCTGCGCATTCTATTTAATGAGAGAGATGTTAGTTTCACGCTTCTCTCAAAGTAACGTCTTTTGGCCAGCAAGACATTTTCCAACCGAAATGTTGTTATTCTGCGTGTTGAAATTAATCCACCGAAGGGAACTCCGGAATCAGATATTTGCTGTACATCTTCAATGTAATCGAATTGGAGGCGTGGTATCAACAAGTGCTTGAAACGGCTGAATATTCCTGATTCTTGTTTAAATATTCGTGAAAGAGTTGTGTTGATTTCTGCTATTCCGTCCAATATTTCAAATCCATATTCATCATCACTTCCCGGTACATCCGGATCACGTACTTTGAAACTGGAAACTCTTTTTCCAATTTTAAAACTGGTGTTAAAAATCTGAAAAAAAGGGAACTGGAAATTAAAACTTGGAGTGGCAACAATCCCTTCTCCATTGTATCCTTGAACTCTATAATAACGAATCACAGAACCATCGATTGAACCTGACAACGATGATTTTCCACTACGCCAAAATGCATCACTAAATTGAAATGTAAGTGCAGGCAGATATTGTACTTGTGTGAGATCAATTTTTCTGTTTAACAGAGCTAATTCGCTGAATACACGGATTTGAGTTGCAGAAAGTGAAATACTTCCTTTTGGAAATTGTCTGTTGATGTTTGCAGAAAAATTTTGTGCGGTGTTTGGGGCAGGATTCTCAATCAGTTCATATTCCTTTTGAAACTGACTGTCGCTGAAAACCAGAGCTGAAGTAATCAGACGGCTCTGGCCATCCAGTTGTTGATTATGGTTAAATTGGAATTTAAAGCGTCGAGGATGCAATTCGGATGATTCTATCTCGTCCGCATTCATGCTTCCGGACTCATTCTCTGGATCACGTGGACCACGCTCAAAATATTCCTGGTATTTTATTTCACCTCTCACTCCCTCAGTCCATGCGTATTGATAATCAAAACTAAATCCTGGTCCACGTCGTTCCACCCAGTCATAAGTAACAGTTAAATCCTGTTCAGGATCGATTGCCCAGAAGTAAGGTATACCAATACGATATCCCAAATCCCATTTTGTTAAACTGCTGCGTACAATCAAATATTCAGGAGGAAGAAATCCAGATTGCCTTTGTTTAACTGTAGGCCAGGCAAGGTATGGGAAATAAAAAACCGGTATTCCTCCTACCTTTAAAATTGAGCTGCGCGACGATGAAAAATTATTAGTATAATAGTTGACTTCACTTCCAGTTATTTGCCAAGCTGGAGATTTTGGATTACAGGTTGTGAAAGTACAGGTTTGTGCCACATATTGATTTGGCCCTACTCTCCGAACTTCTTTTGCAGTCATGTATGCTTTGTTTGAAGCATCATAAACGATAGTGTCACGAAAAATTCCATTACGGTCTTTGACGTTTATCTCCAATTCATCCATCACCGCAACAATTTCTCCTTCTGTAACCCGGACATAACCTTTTGCAGTTAATATGTTTGTTTCCGGGTGGTAATGGATTTCTGTGCTTTCCACAGTAATTCCCTCCCACTCTACTTTTGCGTTACGATAAATAAACGATCCAGTATCCGGATTGTGAAAGTAAGATTGTGTCTTAATAGAAAGTTGAGGTATATCAATGTCGTTTTGAGAAAATACTTGAATAGGAAGGGAAACAAAAAACAACATTAACCATGGAATAAGAGATTTTGTGGACTGTATAATGCGGGGGAATGTACTATTTGGGACAGATATAGATTGCCGGTGCGTTGATGAGAAGAACTCCGATGAAGGCAAAGGACTCATAATTGGCGGGAAATGGAAAAACGTTAAAATGACTGCAACAACTCTTTAGGTCGCTCATTGAAGACGCAAAACTACAAGTTCCAATCTTATGAAAAACGAAGAATTTACTGTACTTTATATGAAATTAGGTAACACATGCAAACTTATTGCATCTCCAGTACCATGTCTATACTTATTCTAAATAATCCAGGCTGCTTTCCAAATCAAAACAGCTGGATTATGCTGTATTTTCATAGTATTCTAGGCAAGGCAGCTGACAGATTAATTCCAATAACAATTAGTTAAGGTGCAAAATAATGAAGTTTTATAGTTTTTTATTAATGGCAATTATCTTTTTATTCGGAAGTCTGATTAGCGAGTTCCACGAAGTACGCGCGGAGGAAGGATTATTAAAAACAGAAAGTATCCGTCAGAAACTTTTTGGACGGATGGATGACAGGAAGAAGTCTAAGCCTCTACGTACGGTCAGTGAAAACATCTTAATAGGAGTTTTCAGCAGAGTTACTGATTCAGAAAGCGTTTGGATCCGTATTGAAAGACGTTCAGAATATCGCAAATGGACATTCAAACTATCCAAGAAAAATCTGAATTTACCGCGTCAGGAAGTACGTGTTTGGCTTAAATATGTTTCACCAAAACTTTCCATCAGTCACGGCAATGAGTATAACGAGTGGTTCCGTAAAAAAGCTGCTTTTGAGATGCAAAAGATTTTTTACAACAGACAGGTAAGAATCAATTATGATTACTCAGACAAATTATTTCGGCTGGATGGAATGGTCTGGACTGGTGACACAAACATAAATATTTGGTTAATCCGGAATGGCTGGTCATTCTATCTGCTGGAAAAAGAACTGCCTCTGGAGCATAAAGATTTACTTTCTGCAGAAAATAAAGCCCAACAACTTAAAGTCGGGCTTTGGAAAGCAGAGTTGCAGTAGGTTTTCAGGCAAAAGATTTAATTGGACTTTCAACAATCCAGTAATTTTATTCAAACTGATGTCGCCTCCAGCGATAAGGGCTATCAATGATTATTCCCGGTTCGTTTGCAGTTCCCAGTATATCCAGACAATCCAGGAAAATTTGCTTTTGCTGAGGCCGATTAAATGCTTCACCCATGGCATGACCGAATGGATATTTCAAATGGTATGTACGCGGCGGTTTAACCGACTCGGTAATCTTACGGGCAATCGAAATGCCTACTGTCGCAATTCCTTGTCTCTCGACTTCACGCTGAACCAAACCGACCGTCTGGTTGCAGATACCTCAGGCGGGCACCAACAAAACTATATCAACTTTCTGCTGCTTGATTTCTTTTGCTGCATCAACTGCGCTTTTTTGGATTAAAGTCGTCAAATTAGGTTCTTCTATGTGTCCCATGAAACTGTAATGAAATTTGTTGGAGGGACCGACTCTGCCTTCAGCTTGGAGTTCTAATAGGACCTCAAATGGCAGGATCAGATTTGGATCCAAATCTGCGTCACGGTGATCGTAATATTTGTGAGAAATGGTTAAATCTTCTTTGGTGACACTGTAAGGGATTCGGCGGAAAGAACTGTCTCCTTGTGGATCAATCAGATTAAAAGCTTTGTCGGATTTCAAATGAATACCACCAGTTGTAAATAAGGCAATTTTGCATTCTGGCAGTGGTTTGTTAAGCTTTGTCCATGGCACATGATCAAAGAGTACTGCTTCATAACTGCGTGTCCAATAATTTTTCAGTATAGGAATACGAAAAAGCGTAACCCAAAGTTTGTCAATTAAACATTCTTTTAACATCAAAAATTTTTAGAGATAAAATAAAGTGTCAATCAAAGATAATTTAGCAATCGTTCAGCAACAATTAAAACAAGCGGCAATCCAGTCCGGACGTACTCCGGGAGACATCCGGCTGATTGCAGTTAGTAAAACCAAATCTACTGAAATGATACTGCAGGCCCTAGCCGCCGGGCAGATATCATTCGGTGAAAACCGGGTTCAAGAAGCTCTTGGAAAAATCGAGGCCCTGACTGAAAACCCCTTGGTAGAATGGCATTTGATTGGTCATTTGCAAAAAAACAAAGTAAAGTTCTGTCCCGGAAATTTTCAGTGGATTCATACGCTTGATTCTACCGAATTAGCAGAAAAATTAGAAGCCCGTAGTGATTTTGCACAAAAGAAAATCAATGTGCTGCTTCAAGTTAATCTTTCCCAGGAAATTACCAAATCCGGACTTCATGACTGGGAGGATATATTGCAAGTATCAGAAACTATACTATCCGGGAAATGGCTTAAATTACGTGGACTGATGACTATTCCTGGACCAAATATGGGAGAGACTCCAACTCGAAAAATATTTGAGAAACTCCGCGTATGGCGTGATAAACTTCAGCAAGAACTTGATTCTGCAGAAATCACGGAACTTTCAATGGGTATGACAGCTGATTTTCATTGGGCTATTCAGGAGGGAGCAACTATGATTCGAGTGGGAAGTGCTATTTTTGGAGAGAGGAATCAAGATATGGATTGTCCAACGAATAAGTAACAATTGGTAAATATTTAGGAGATCGCAGGTAATCACCTAGAAAACCACTCATTTTTTGTTGAAAACCGATCTTGTGCATTACGGCAATTGAAGCCTTGTTTCCCTGATTCGCAACTGATTTTAAGTGTGGAATACGGATTTTCCTGAAAGAGTGTTCCAAAGCACAACGTGCGGCTTCTGTTGCATAACCTTGCCCCCAAAATCTTTTTGCAATCCACCAGCCGATCTCTAAGAAACCTGGAGGATCAAACACTCCCACTCCACATAATCCGACAAAATTACGCTTTATTTTATCCTCTACGACCCAGCGGCAATAACCTTCTTTCCGAAACAACTCCTCCTGCTTATGAATGAAGCTCCGAATTCGTTTGTCACTCCAAGGTTTTCCCTGATTGACTAAACGCATTATTTGGGGATTTTTTGCTAAACGGGAAAAATTATGATAATCAGATGATTTCCATGGTCGAAGCAACAAGCGCTCAGTTTCTAAATAGAATGAATCTGGGCTACTGTACATGAGAAAAGAGTCGTCTGGAATTGCTCTATCAGTCTAAATCTTCTGTGACATCAACAAATACCACGTCTTACTTACGTTAATTGAGAAAGGCTGAAATACCTCTAATTCACTGAACTTTGTGGTTACACAAAAATGTTAATCAGTTAAAAAATTCAAAATTTTTAAAAAAAAAGCCAGGGGGTAAGTAATGGATTCTCCAAAAAATTTTGTATTAAGCATGATGAACCTGTAAAAAGTCCTAAATCTTTCATACGCTACTGTACTAATATCATTAAGATATCTCCCAACGATCGGAATGACATATTGTTGATTTCAGATTTTTACGAAACCATCAAGCAGGGTCAACCCATTCCCCTTTCTCCTTGATCAGGTCAATTAATCGTTCCACAGCTCGTTCAGCAGGAACGTTGCGTTCCTTACATGTTTTTCCGTGAAAGAGATTGATTTTGCCAGGAGCAGCGCCAACGTAGCCAAAATCCGCATCTGCCATTTCACCCGGACCGTTTACTATGCACCCCATGACCGCAATTTTAACTCCCTTGAGGTGTGAAGTGTGTACTTTTATTTGTTCAGTGGTACTTTCTAAGTCAAAAAACGTACGACCGCATGATGGGCAAGAAATAAAATCTGCATTAAAAATTCTGGAGCGTGTGGATTGTAAAATAGAACGGGCTACAGGGATTTCATTTTCTGACGGTTCTGTAAGTGAGACTCTGATTGTGTCTCCCAAACCGTCGCAAAGCAAGGTGCCGATTCCAACTGCACTTTTTATACGTCCATCCAGTTCATTACCTGCTTCAGTAACTCCCAAATGCAGAGGATAGTGCATGTTTTCATCATTCATTACTCGTACAAGTAGCCGATATGACTCAATCATCACCAGGGGATTAGAGGATTTCATGGAGAGTACTGTATCCTCAAAATTATGCTTCCGGAGAATATGTAAAAATTCCATAGCAGATTCAACCATTCCTTCCGGCGAATCTCCAAAGCGGTTCATTAGTCGATCTGAGAGTGAACCATGGTTTGTACCAATTCTCAGAGCGCATCCGTATTTTTTCAAGTTTTGTATCAGTGGGAGCAATTTTTCTTCAACACGTTCTAATTCTTCCTGATACTGCAGATCAGTATATTCGCGTACTTCAAATTTTTTCTGGTCGACAAAATTGCCTGGATTAATGCGGACTTTTTCCACAAATTCACACACATTAACTGCCAATTGCGGATTAAAATGAATGTCCGCTACCAGGGGACGTTCGATTCCACGCTTATTCATTTCAGTACGGATTGCGGGCAGACTGTCAATTGATTTTTGATTTGGGACTGTCAGGCGGATAATTTCACAATCCACTGCATCTAATCGCGCAATTTCTTCAATGCATGATTCAACATTGGTGGTGTCAGAAGTCAGCATTGACTGAATCCGAACAGGCTCAGAACCTCCGATCTTTATGGAACCGATTGAAACAGTGTTGGTATGACGTCTAGTGGAGAGCAATTTAGCCTATTGTTTTTGGGTTTAATTTTTTATTGAGTGTGAAAAAATTTCTGCAAACAAGATAGTTTCATAGTCTGTCAAACACGGAGCCATGTCCAGGGAGAAACAGGCGTTCATAAAAGCGATTTGCGTATTGATCTGTCATGCCGGCAATATAGTCACAAACTATTCTATTTTGATCCCGAACACTTTTTGCATCTTTCCATAAAATCTGAAAAGATGACGGTAAAAGCATCTCAGCTTCAGATGAGAGTGTTTCAAACAGGGAAAGCACAACCTTACGTCCCCGATATGTTGCAGCTTGTACAGTATTTAGTTGTATGACATGACGCGAAACAGTTTCTTTCAGTGATTTGAGGAATTGCAGAGGTTCTTCCGAAAGAACTGCATTCCATCCCAGGAGGGGTTCTTCAAATTCTTCATTAAGTTTCAATTCTGCAGAAGTAATAAGTGCATGAACCAGTGCTCCAACAGCTTGTTTGCGGTTGTGCCCGGAGTTTTCTCCATGTTTGAAAAGTTTTTTTTCAATTTGCAGAAGATTATTATCCTCTGCCCATTTTGGATCCAAATGTTTTGTGACTTCCTGCCAGTGGTCGAGAGTCAACAATCGCAAAACAATACCATCTTCAAAATCATGAACTCCATAAGCAATATCATCTGCCAAATTCAACAGTGAGGTATCCAGAGCTTTGTGAAACGAAAAACCATGTTTTGATTGAGTAGGTAAAGTTTGCTCGCGGAAATGTTTTTGGTCTGAATCTGAAAGGGGTTCTAAAATCCAGTTAAGTACTTCCTGCTCTGTATCCAGATAACACTTTGGAGGTTGCCAAGCTTGTTGCTCATTTGTATTTTTAGAAGTGCTGGAAATTTTCGGCAGTTGTTTTTGACGAAGTTTGGAATAGGGTACAGGATATTTTAGAACTCCCAGAAGGTTACGGCGCGTTAAATCTAATCCATACTCGGGTGTGTGTGATTCCAGTTTTGTGAGGATTCGCAATGTCTGTCCATTGCCTTCAAATCCTCCATAGTCGTACATTGCAAAATTGAGAGCAGTCTCTCCGCCGTGTCCAAAAGGTGGATGTCCCATATCATGGGCCAATCCTGCCGTTTCTATCTGTTCAAGTCGCGGAAGCAGATCTTTGAGTCCCGGATATAGATTTACAAAATTAAGTACAAGACCTCGTCCAATTTGAGCTACTTCCATTGAATGTGTCAGACGTGTACGATGAAAATCTCCGTCTAACACTCCGAGTATTTGTGTTTTAGCCTGCAATCTTCGGAATGCTGAAGAATGAATTACCCGTGCTCTGTCTCGCTCATAATCCTCACGGTGATCGTCTTTCCGTTGAACACCGGAAGGAGCGCGACGTTCTTTCCATGGGTCCATTTTAAACGTTTCTATCCGGATGTGAGAATAATTTATGTTTGGAAATTTTTTTATTGACTATCATAGATTATAACGGATTTTAATTAGATTTTCACCGGATAAAAAGAAGATATAAAAACCGGATGCATGCTAATCAATTTTCGGTTAAGGGAAAAAGAAAGTCTGAACTATTCAAATCACTTGATATATCCTTGAATTTGATTAGTATAAGTTGTTAATTATTTATATTAAACTAAAATAACTGAGATAATTTTTTAGTAAAGGAGAACGGCATTTGAGTGAAGATAAACTAGAAGTCGAGGGGATTGTACTTGAATCCTCCAAAGGCATTTTTCGGGTAAAACTTGAAAATGATCATGTTGTTATTGGTCATTTGTCGGGAAAAATGAAAATGTATAAGATTCGTGTACTTCCCGGAGATACAGTCACAATAGAACTTTCCCCCTATGATCTGAAGCGTGGAAGAATAGTGCGGCGGGAAAAAGTTGAGGTTTGAAAGAAATTTTATCTTTAAAGTTTCATTAATAATGATGGAAAGCAGGTTTGTTGGGTACTATGGAAAACTGGTTTCCCCAAGATTTAACGATTGATCTTGGATGAATATATTTGAACAAACGATCTGTGATTGGACCGCAAAGGTTCTAAACAACATTGATGATTCAAGAACTTGGGATGCATCATCATTCAACGAATTAGTTGAGAAACCACCCAATCCTGATATAGGAGATTATGCACTCCCCTGCTTTAGCTTTGCTAAAAGTTTGCGACGCCCCCCCTTTCAAATTGCTGTGGAACTGGCAGAGCAACTTCAATCGTATATCTCATCGGAAACCCCTTTAATTTCAATCCAAGCAAAAGACTCCTATCTGAATTTTACTGTTTCTGCTGCTGTAATGGCTGAAGTAGTCTTACCTGATGTTTTCTGTGGAAAGTATTTCACAGAGCCCTCCAACATTTCCCGTGAACGGGTGATGATTGAATTTTCTCAACCAAATACACACAAAGGTTTTCATGTTGGTCATATGCGTAATGTGGCGCTTGGGGATAGTTTGTGCCGTATCTTTTGTTACAACGGCTATGAAGTAGTCGGAGCAAACTACATTGGTGACGTTGGAGCACATATCGCAAAATGTTTGTGGTTTTATAGTAATTACAACTCTGAAACTCCTCCGGAAAAATTTCGTGGAGAGTGGTTAGGCGAACTTTACACGCATGCTGTAAAAAAACTGGATGAAGCAGAAGGTCAAGAGAAAATTAAGTTTCAGAAAGAAATCAGTCAAATTCAGCAAAAACTGGAAGCAAAAGACGAGCAATTCATTCAAGAATGGGAAAATACGCGGGAATGGTCTTTGTTGGATTTTCAAGAAATATATGAGTGGCTGGATGTAAGTTTTGACCATATTTTCTATGAGTCCGAGGTTGATGAAGAAGGCAGGCAAATTGTAATTGAAGGAGAAAAAAAAGGGATTTTTCAGTATTCAGAAGGTGCAATTGGGATTGATCTTGAGGAGGAAGAACTTGGATTTTTTATGCTCCTTAAATCAGATGGGAACACCCTCTATTCCACTAAAGATCTTGCACTTGCACAACACAAATTTGACCAGTTTGGAGTGAAGCGCTCAATTTATGTGGTTGGGGCTGAACAGACGCTGCATTTTAAACAAGTTTTTGCCACCCTCAAAAGAATGGGCTATGAGCAAGTCGACAAGTGTTTCCATTTGCCGTATGCACTTGTGATGCTTCCAGAAGGAAAAATGAGTTCTCGTGCAGGGAATGTGATTCTGTTTTCGCAGTTGCGTAAAGGAATCATTGAAAGTATCCAATCCAATCATCTGGGAGAACATCGGCAGGAATGGAGTAATAAAGAACTTGAAGAAACGGCTCAAAAAATTGCAGTGGCAGCCATTAAATACGGTATGCTAAATCAAGACTCAAATAAGCAGATTGTGTTTTCAATGGACGACTGGCTGGTTTCTGAAGGAGATACCGGCACCTATCTGGTATATGCCTACGTACGAATCAGGAGCATTTGTCGGCAAATTTCGTGTGAAGTGGTCGCTGATGTGGACTTTTCACTATTAGCACATCCCAATGAAAAAAAGCTTTTACGACAGATGCTGGATTTCAATCGCACTGTATTTAAATCCGGTGAGCAATACCGTCCTTCCTTACTTGCCCGGATGCTCTATGAGTTTTCCAAAGATTTCAGCCGTGCCTACAACACATGTTCAGTAAAGCATGCTGAAACTGAAATGCTGCAAGCTGCCAGATTACTTTTATTTCACTGTGTTGCTGACACTCTCCTGCAGGGTCTTCACCTCATTGGAATCTCACCACCAGAACGGATGTGATAAGATTGGAAATATTTTTGGACTAAGACTTTAGAATTCCAGAACCATTCGAGAGAACTATTTTGTATGTCTTTTATGGTACTGGAACAAGATTCTACAATAAGATCATTTATGCTTAAATGGTTGTTTATTTTATTAATTTCACTCATCCTCTCTACGGAATTATTTGCAGACTATTTTAAATGGGAGATTCTGGTTTCCGAAAATGGTTACGGAACTGAGAGCCACACTATCCCTGTTGATTCAGAAGGAAAAATCAAATCTGCAACCAATTTGGCTGAGTGCAGGATAGCAAGTTTTTGGACTCGAATAGAATCTGAGTTGCTGCTGGAAGGAAAAACTTTGGTCTGTGTTTTTGAAGACAAAAGGCAATCCGTCAGCGTTGTTTGCAGAGACAATCACCTTAACCGCAAATACTACAGGGTCAAAGAGCTTTATCCAGTTGCAAAAGATGGATTTCGGATCAATCCGGAATTAGGCGCAGGTTCACCCTATTTTGAACTGCGCTGCTATTATTGAAGATCGGCAATTAGAGTAAAACATTCAAAATGGACTGTACAGTTTCGAATGAATTCTTTACGGCTTTTTTTATGGATGTAGAGGAAAGTTTGTGTCCATTTTCTCCAGCTAAATCACTGAGACAACGGACCACGATTGCAGGTATTCCAAAATGTTCTGCAACCTGAGCAATTGCTCCTCCTTCCATTTCAATGGCCTGCGCACCAAATTTTTCATACAACTCTTTCCTAGTTTCTTGACACTGAAGAAAAACATCTCCGGTCAGGATAGTACCCATCCGGACATCTGGAAGTGAGGTATTGATTTTTCCCTTTATCACCGGATCTAGAACAAATTCTGCTTTATTTTTCTGCAGCCCCATCGGTATTTCCCCTGCTCGGTAAACTCGGATATTCCCGTCTTTCAGTGCACCGTAATCATACTGAACCAAAAACTCACCAATCAAAACTTCGCCAATTTCTATATCCGGATCAATACCTCCCGCGATTCCGGAAAAAATAAGAATTTCACACTTAAATTCCTGAATTAGAATCGTGGAAACCATCGCTGAATTGACTTTCCCTATCCCACATTCAACTATAATCAGCTCATGGAAAGAATGTTTGCTTTTGAAAAAAGTTCTACCACCAACCCGCTGTCCAGAATTTGGAATCAATTTAAAAAAATGTATTTCTTTGGGGATGGCGCAAAGGATTCCAATTTTCATCAAAGACACAAATATAATTGACTAAAAATATTTTTTACAAATGGCCGGGAACTCTCTTTTTTTGCACCACTCGTAAAACTTCCCGCTTCCAAGTGCGCATGATGTGGTACCAAAGAATAATAAAAGGATTACTATGTACAAACCTTTACTATGTCGTACTTGCAAAACTAGAGCATTGAAAAATTTGCAACATTTTGATTTTAGAAACATTTTCACCTTTCATCAGTTATCTCAAAAACCAACTGTGCAAAATCATTTGTCCCACCATCCTGCAGAATTTCATGAAGCCTTTTCCCCATTTCTCCCGGAACACGTTTTTCCAAAAAACTATTCCACCATTCTAGGCCAGTGGAGGCTAAATCTACCTGGGAAACTATTTCTGCAGCCTTGTATTTTTTGATAATCAAAGCATTATCTTCCTGATGTGTCCTTGGAAGTGGAATGAGAACAGTATCTTTTTGTAAAACAGCAAGTTCACCTAGAATCCCCATTCCTGCACGTGTAAACACTATTTCACTCCTGGAAAGCAAGTCGCCCATACCTTCATGGATAGTTTCTATCTGGTGGTAATCCGGATGAGAAAAAGCGGAAGATTCTTGTTCCAAAGAATTCTTCCATTTTGTTCCAGTGAGGTGTACAACTTGAAAATCAACAAGCCAATGTTTTATCAAGGGAAAGATGGCTTGATTCAAACCAACTGCTCCCTGACCGCCTCCTGTGATAAGTATAAGCGGGCGTTCCGGATGTAGACCAAAACGTTCATTTGCACGTTTTGCACTGGCAGAGTATATTTCCTGACGTACAACCGAGCCTATTTTTCGTTTCAAAGATATGGAAGGAAACTGACTGGCTGTACTATCAAAATAGAATACAAGCGCACTGCTGACTGGAGCCATCAAGCGGTTAGCCAGTCCGGAGCGCAAATCCATTTGCATAATCACATGAGGGATCCTTAAAAGCCAGGCGGCATAAGCTACCGGTACACTAACAAAACTTCCAGCAGAAACAATAACCTGTGGGCGGAAACGGAGCAAATAAATCAAACCTGTTATTCCACCTCCGAGAATATACAAAGGATCGATAAAATTTTTCCAGTTCAAATAACGCCTGAGTTTCCCGGAAGGAATGGTGGAAAACGGTATCTCAGCTTGCTCTACCATTTTTCTTTCCGGACCAAATTTACTGCCTAAGAAAAGAAATTCGGAATTCTTTTTTAGTACTCGAATTTCCTGTGCCAAAGCCAGCAGGGGTATTGTTGGACCACCAGAACCTCCCCCTGTGAATAAAACTCTAACAGTTTTATCACTCATAGCTTGCGTCTCTTTTCCTGTTAGTTGACACTTCCTTCCACAACAAGTGATTGAGCCTTCTTCAATTCTGCTTGAAGAAGGGTACTCAAACCTACTGCGTCATTGCAGAAAATCCATTCCACTCCACGGTTAATTTCTCGAAAAAGATTATTTTTAGACCTGGGATAACCAACTCCAATATTTTGTCCGCAGTCCAAATGTTGCTTTACTAATTTTCTGTGAAGTAACAGATAATGCCCACCAAGACCAGCATAGTTTTCATTCAACGAGATATTGCTTAATATTTTTTCATTAAAAACTGCAACCAAAATTTTTGCTGAATTTTCGGTAAAAGTCACTAATTTCAACATTTCTGGAATCAGGCAGAGCAAATGAAAATCTTTTTGAGGTTTTAACTGAGAAAAAAGTTCTTTCAGTATCTTGTTTTGTTTTTCGGGTTGAGGATAATATTCTTCTTTGGCCTCCACCATTAAATGCAATTTCCCCCCGTAGCGCTGAAGTACTTCTTCCAGTGTTGGAATATGAGGGCAGATTCGATTTAGATCTTCAAGTTTTGTTTCTGAAATCCTGGTATTAGAACCGTACAATCTCATTAAATCCGGATCATGGGAAACAACTGGATACAAGTCTTTTGTCCAGCGAAAATCCAGTTCAATACCCCAAATTCCTTCCGTTTCTAGCGCATGATCAAATGCAGTCAAAGTGTTTTCAAAAATTTTTTGGTTGTCATGCTGCCCGCGGTGAGAAATAATTTTACAACCCCCTAATTTTTCCAGAGTAGGAGTCTGTTGGGGTATGACTGCAAAGACCAAGTCACAAACCTGCATCAAGCGGGTTTCCAGCCAGGTTGGAAGTTCCATAATAAATTAGAGTGCTATTTTTTTATTGTTTTGTACACATACCTCTAAATTTTCTATCCCGCTAAACACTATCGGGAGATTCTTCCCAGATTTCCTTTACAAATTTTAATGGTCTCAACTTCTCAACTATTTTATGAAAAACAGGCCAGGAAACCGATTCAAGTTTTATACGAATATCTGCCTCTTTATTTTTCTTAGCAGCTGTCTCGGAATTAATTATTGCCACACCTGCATCCTTTATTATTTTCGTTATTTGAAAAAGAATCCCTGTTCCATCAATCACTTGGAAATGAATAATGTGAGAACGAGTTGTTTTTTTAGAGATTTTCCAAGCCACATCAATTGGAATTTTGTTTTGCTGCAGACGTTTATTTTTACGAGTTAATTTGGAGCAATTTGTGACGTGTATTTCAATTTCATGATCATTACATATAAAACCTGTGATTTTGTCTCCAGGAATGGGGAAACAACAACTAGCCAATCGGATTAAGGGGTTTTGAATATCATCGATCAAAAAAATGTTTTTTTCGCCACCAAATATATTCCCCCAAAATTCTGAACCTATCATCTCTTTTATACGACCAGTATGTTGATACTCAAGCAATTTATATTTTCTGAGAAACATTTTTAGAGGACGTTTTTGCAGTCCAATTTCTTGAAAAAATTTGTTTGCTGATATTTTTTCTGCTTTAAGAGCCTCTTTTACAGCCTTGGATTTGATCCATTTCTCTGTGCCTTGCTCATCACCATAATTTCGCAATTTATGCTCCAATAATGTCCGCCCAGAATTTCTGGCACTGATTATTTTTTGTTGTTCCAAAGCACGTTTAATTTGTGCACGGCTCTTTGCAGTTTTAACTTGTTCAAGCCACTCTTCTCTTGGCTGAACTCCACGGTCTGTGAGAATCTGCAAAGCTTCCCCTGCAAACAACTGACGCTCACGAGGGACCCTTTTTTTTGTTGTTCCTACTGAAAAAGGATTTACCAGGGCACCAATGCAATGGTTTCCAAGTTCTGAATGAATCCCATAAGCAAAATCTAGCACAGTAGCACTTTTTGGAAAAACAAACATATCACCTTTGGGACTATAGACCTGTACCTGATCAGACTGTATATAGCTCATAACTTCGAGCATGCGAACGTCTTTATCACCAGCCAACTGATCAAGTTGATTGAGGTATATCCTATAATAGTCAGCTAGCTCAGTTGGACTTCCCTGCCAATGAGCTATGATTCCATACTGATTTTTTTTCAGCATTTCTTCTGAAACGATCTCAATACATGTTTGTTCACCCTCAATTCTTAATTCTGTCTGGATTCCTTCATAACCATTCCAGAGAGGGTTGCTGATGTAATCTCTAATTTTCAAAGGAATTACATAAAAACTTGTATGAACTATTCCAAGAGCTTTAAAACAGTCCAAGTTGTTTTTGACAATAATCCTGAAACCTTCCAATACATGGTCAATAGGGCCTCTTTCCTGAATTCTGGAAGCAGGATGAACAAATAGCGGCTCGATCGTTTTATATGCTAAATTATTCTTTTCCAGAGTTCTCAGCAAAGAAATCCTCATGCCATTTATTGTTGAAGCACGGGCTTTTTTCAGTTCATCAATTTCTATGAATGTTTTATTATATCTCTTTGGGTACAGTAGTTTGAAACAGAGTTCGGTGTGCTCCCGACAAATCTGTGTTAGTCCCAGTCTTTCGGCTATAGGTACATATACATTTAGAGTTTCAAGACTGATTCTACGCTGTTTGTGGCGGGGCATGGCTTCCATGTCTCTCATGTTATCGAGTCTGTCAAACAGCTTGATCAGTAAAGCACGAACATCCTGTGTCATGGCTTTCAACATACGCTGATAAGTTGCGTCTAAATTATCTGCTTCTCCTTCTTTTGGCCTTTCCGGATTTTTTATTTTAGTTAGCCCTTTGACAATATCTGCATACCATGCCCCATATCGATTTTTGATGTCTTTGTGTGTAATTTTAGTATCTTCAATGATATCGTGAAGAATGGCTGCTACAACTGTTGGGGCATCCAGTCCTGCTCGACAGATATAGTTTGCCACACGAAGGGGGTGAATAATGACTGGTTGTCCGGATTTACGTTTTTGATGTTTGTGGTGTTTCCGGATATCAGCAATGGCTTGTTCAAGCAACTCTGAATCTTTAACTGTACCGTATTCCTGAACATAGTTCCGAACTTGCTTGACTAACTTTGCAATCAAGGCTTTATCACTGGCTGAACTAGCTGTCTTTTTGGTGACAGGCATTATTGCTGTTTTGAGCATATTGTTATTGTGGTAGAAATTCTCGTGCTTGACCAACCCCACTACAGTAAAGCAAAGGGGTTTTAATTCGGATTGGCTTCCAACCTACTTCATAGTTTAGATCCCACAAAGATCTTCTTATTTCACGGAACATTTCAAAACTGTCTGGGTCGACCCAGAAAAAAAAGTAGTTTTCTTCCGGAGAATATTTTTTCATTAATTTTTTCATCACCCCATTACGCTGAGAAAACTGATGCCACCACTGTCCTACTCCGGGAGAAGGGGAAAATTTAAGACAGTGTGCGTGTCCACTTCCGACTGTGAGTTCAATGGAAAATTGATCCAGATTGACATGTTTTGGTAAAGGCTCACTACCAGAGAGATAATTTTTTAGCCTTTGATAAACCAATGTACGATCCAAATACAATAAACGGTTACTCCTAAGAAAAATCAAAAGGTTGTTTTTTTGTGATACATGAGACCAGGGGATTTTCAGTTTTTCAATATTTTCTGTGGGATTTGTTATTGAAGTTACCTGCTCATTTTTTCCCAATAGTGAAAACATTGCCATGAACACAGCTAATATAACGAGTATTCCTACATTGTTGGAAACAATGTCAACCAACGAATCTAAGTTTAATAAATTATGAAAGTCGCCATTTAATCCCTGTTTTCTGTGCATCAAATTCCATTTTTATGAGATTCATCTCCATTACTTTTGCTTTGCTCCAACTCCTCACGAACTTGTTTTTTTTCTTTTTCCAGAAGAGAATGCTGATACTTGTTAAACCAATCTGTTATTTTTTCAGTTAAATCAGGACGATTGATGTGGGCGCAAAGGTCAATTAATTTCTTTAATGTACTGTTTTGTGGTTCAATCTTGATTGCCTCTTGAAAGTAACGGATAGCTCCTTTGTAATCAGCCCTTTTTTCAGCCTCTTCAGCCTGGTTGATTTTTTCCTGAACTTTACTTCGAATCTCTTTTGTTTTGATATCTTTCAGCATCTCCTCTAATTCCACTACTCTATTTTCATTTTTGAGCAGCATGTTGATACTAATAGCTTTTTGAATCAGGTTAGTACCTGCGGCAATTTTTAGAGCTTTTTCAATTTTCACTGCTGCATTTATTTTGTCATTTTTTTTAAGAAAGTTTTCGAATTCAATCAAATATGCTGCATGAATTGATTTAATACCTTCACGAGCCTCTTTATTTTGACGGTTTTTACGAAAAATACGTTTATAAATTTCAAGCGCATCATCCAATAAATTTTTATCAAGATAAATCTTGGCGATTCTATGCAGCAATACTTCAGATGTAATTTCAGAAATAAGTGGTTCATATATTTCAAGAGCTTTTTTCTCAAGATTGTCGTTGAATAATTTTTCTGCATTTTCCAAACATGCTTTTATATCATAGTCTCCCTGAGATCTCTCAAGTAGCCTGAAAGTCGTGAAAAAACTAACTCGTGATTGCTGAATCTTTCCTTTGCGTCTTAACAGGATCCCCATGTTTACATTGGTGTAGCGGTGATTGGGATTTCGGCCAAGTATGCTTTGTAGTGTTTTTATTTCATCATTTATATTACCGTCGAGAGAAATTGCAAGAACGAGGAAACAACGTAAATCCACATTTTCTTTATCGCGCATCAGCAATCGTTTCAAAGAATATTGGGCGATCTTTGTTTCATTATTTTTTAAACAATAAATACCAAGTGTGAAGACAGCATTCCTCTCTTCTGTGCTCCCTTCTTCCAGATTGGAAGTAATGTATTTGAAAGTTTGAACAGCGTCAATACTGTCTAAATCATCCTTGTCATCATCACAATCACCATCAGTGTCAACCTTGACCTTTTCATTATCGTCTTCTTTCTTCTCTTTTTCAGGCATTACTTTTGTTTCATTTTTTTCGTCTGGACTTTGTTCTTGATTAACCTCAACCGAATCAACAGCAAAATTAGTTTGCATTTCGACTAATTTACCCATTCCATCTTCAATGTCAGGAAGTACAAAGTCCGTCATTTTTTCAAACTCGTCAATGGCGGAGATAGCCATGCCATCTGCAACTTCAACTTTTGCTGTGGTTGCAGCCAGATTATAAGCAGCGTTTTTATAATCAGGATCATACTTCAGGCAGTGCAAGTACATATTTTTTGCATGATTCCAATCTTGTTTTTTGCGATATGTATTACCAAGTTGATTGGCAAGATCTACGTTTTTTGGGTCCATTTTTAGAACAATTGTACCCAGGCTTATTGTCCCGTCAGGGTTGCCGCTACCTTGCATTTCCTGAAATAGTTTGGTTACAGTTTCTGCAGCAAGTTTTGGGTCCAGTGCAAGAGCTTTGTTAAATTCTACTGTTGCCCATTCAAAGAAGTTTTTTTCAAGCAGACTTTTACCACGGGCAAGAATGGCATTGACATCCTTGAGGGAGTCTTCAGCCGCAAAAAATTTTTTGAGTATTTTCATTTATATTGTGTTAGCCTGAGAGTCAGATTAGCTCAAGTAGTATTACAGAAAGTGTACTGCCAAGTTTAAACTTTATCATAACCGAAGGTGTCATGATTGTAAATCCCTGTGTAAATCAAAAGTTAATCCTGAACAATGATATGATTAATTTAAAAAAGTAGCAGGTTCAAAGAATTTAAAAGGGATTCATAATTCTTTTGTTAACTGAAAATTGCTAAAATAATTACCTATTCTCAGAAATGACTTGCTAAAACCAAGCCGGATATGGCATTTTTAGTGAAGATCATTCGTGGAAAATGATTAAATTTAAAAAAAGCGAAGATTATATTCTTAAGTCAATACACTATTTAAAAAAATTATTAACTTTCAGTAAAAGAGAAACGTCTAATTTGAGGGTCAATGGCAGAAAAGTCTGATGATTTTGAAATTGAACTATCTGATGAAGACAGTCCGACCGACATTTTTGTTGAACCTGGAAATACAGAACTGTTAGATGATGATCAAATCACAGATGATTCTTCAGAAGGGCTTGCTGAATCTGGTTTGGATGATATGTACACTGAGTCAGAGGAATTAGACAGTGAACCGGATGAAGAGCCAATAGATCTTGGCATGGATGAAATTGGGAATCTTGTTGAGGATTTAAAAATGGATGTTCAACAAGAAGAAACTGATGAATCAGTAAATGGAGAAAAAGATATGGTGTTTGAAGAAGAAACTGAAGAAGGGAGTAGTGATTCCGTAGAAAGCCTGCTGGATGAACTGGATGGTGACGAAAGTGAAGAAAACTCAGATTCTGACGATTCTTCTTTAGATGATATTGATGGAGAAATTGACAAAGCATTAGATGTAGGTGAGTCTGAGGCATCAGACGGTGTAGAAATTTCTGGAGAAAGTACAGAAGAAGAATCAGAAGAAGAATCAGAAGAAGAATCAGAAGAAGAATCAGAAGAAGAATCAGAAGAATTAGATCTGTCGGAAAATATGGATCTTACCGAAGATCTTGATCCAGAGGAATTGACTGATTCATCAGGTGAAACTGATGCAGTAGAAGAATCCGGAGAAAGCCCCCCCGCTGAGGAAGCTGATACTGAGTCGTCTGAGGTTTTGGAAATGCTGCACGACCCAGATATTCCTGAAGAAAGTGCCGAAAATGAAGCAAATGATACAGAAGATCTGGAGCTTGGAATTGATGCTTTGGATGACAAAAAAGATTCTGAAGAGGCTGAGACTGATCTGGTTGATATCGAAGAAAGTGAAATTGACGAACTAAAATTTGATAATGAAACGGAGGATAATTCTTCATCAGAAACATCAGCAGATTCTCAGGAAGAGAATGAGGTATCAGGTGAGCAAATGGATGCATCTGATTCCGTAGAAGTAGAGCCTGAAATTGAGAAAACACCTGTTATTGAAAAAGTAGAGAGCGAGATGCCAATTGAAACTGAGGCATCAGAAACATCAGCAGTCCCCTTAGATGCAGACATGCTGTTAAAATTTCACCATGAAGCCGTGGTTGAAATAGCACGCACTCAACTTACAGGTGAAGAGATCACACAGATAACTTATGGGAGCATTATTGAACTAGATAAAGTTGCAGGAGAACCGGTGAATTTGGTACTCGACGGTAAAACAATTGCTCTTGGGGAAGTTATACAAATCAACAATGATAAACTTGGTATTCGAATTGTTGGTATCGTTCAGGAATAATTTAAACTATGATTCACCGAACAGACATTCCCGTAAAAACTTTTGAACTGGCTGAAGTTCATCTGACGACAGGACGACACCAATTAATGGACGTTGTATTCCGCAGATGGGCATCTCTTTTACAGGACAGGCTTTATGCGAAAAAGAACCTGATGTTTGAGGTCTCTACGGAAAATGTGAAAAAAATACGTTTTGAAAAATTTTTGAATTCTGTTTCTAAACAGCCAATCTATGTTTTTGAAACGCCGAACCAGAGCCGTGGTCTGTTCCTTGTAGACAATACATTTTTTTTAAAGTTGATCTTGAACACAAAGGCGGGAATAACGCTTGAACGTTCTTCCCTGGGCAAGTTGATGAAGGAACACCAGAAAGATTTACTCGCTTTGGTGCAATCTATGATAGAAGACTTTGAAAAAAGCTGGCTCAATATTGCAGATGTGGAGCTTAATCTCAATCGTGTAACCATTTACCCTCAAAGGGCAAAAATCATGTTGCCCTACGAATATTGTTTCGTTGGTAGTGTTCGGCTTAGTGTTCAAGATATTCAATCAGAGATTTTACTCTGTTTACCTTCTTCGGGGATTGATCCACTGCTTAGTCATCTTGAAAATAAAAGAGTTATTGCGCCTGAATCCATAGAAAATTATTCTCCGCATGTTAAACGTCATTTCATGGATATTCTGGAAAAGAAAGAATATTCGGTTGTTGCAGATTTGGGGAATGCAGATTTGGGCGAAACAAAAGGAAAGTTGGAAGTGGGACAGTTACTGCCATTACTGGGTAAAGAAAATCTGGCAACAATACGTATTAACGGGACTCCTGCGTTACAAGGTTATACGGGGGAATCTGATGGTCATTATTCTGTTCAAGTGACTCGTGGAATTGAAGACAAAAAACCTTCCGCAATTCAGGAGGAGATGGCATTTAAACAAGTAACCTGGCCCAGTCAGTAATCCGGATTGTTTAAGACTTTAGCAAGCCACTTGTCCGGGCCTTCTCCACATTCCCAGAACTGGTCCAGAGTCTCGTTTGCCGGAGATCGACCGTCTTTGGTGAATTCTTCAAAAAAAGGCAGAAACCAATTTTCATCTTTTGAACCAAGTTCCTGCAGGGCGATTTCTGCTAGTTTCCTTCCTGTCTTTGCAAAGTTAGTTTGATTAACTTCTGCCTGCAATGCATCCTTTGCAGCCGCTTTTTTATACAATTGGAATTCATCCTGCGGCAGGTCCATTAGTAAAGATTGTGCGGAAGAAAAAGCTGATTCATTATAGAGCAATGTTCCTATTAATGCTGGAATCGCCATTGTATATTTAGGCGGTACGCTGTCAACAACACGCACTTCCAGGATATATTTAATTCTGATGTCTGGAAACAACATTCCTAAATGATCTTCCCAGTCTTCAGGAGTAATTATTAGATCCGGATGTTCCCCTTCTAAAAGTTGTTTGAAATTCCAATCAGTTGTCTCCACAATTTCACCTTCACGCATCAAATGATATGGTGCTGCCTTTAATGCCCAATTGATGTAGTCCTCCAAACGGAAGCTGTCTCTTAAAAATATTTCAGGAAGACCGCAACGTGAATTATCCGTGTTCTCCCAAATATGTGAGCGATAAGAAAGAAAACCGGAGGGACTCCCAGCATTCAAAGGACTATTAGCAAACATAGCAGTCAAAAAAGGCGAGAGGCGATTCAGAAAAATAAATTTTCTCTGCAAATCCTCTAAGGAAGCATAATCAATACTGACCTGTACTCCAGAAGATCCTTTCATCATACATTGGCCGAGTGTACCGGTTCTTAACATGTGTTTAAACATAATCTTATAACGGTTTTTTGGAAAAAACGGTAATGTCTCCAAAGAATGGACCGGCTGCACGCCCTGAAACAAAAGCTTTCCTTTAAAATCTGAAACCGCTTTTTCAAGCAGCTTTAAATAATCCTGGAATGAGTTATATGCATCTAAAAGAGATTTTCTTGGTGCATCAGAAAGTTCAATTTGCCCTCCAGGCTCAACCGTTATTTTTGATCCTGCAGGACTAATCAGTGCTAAAAGCATGTCTTTTTCATATACTTTTTCCAGTGGATCATCACTGTTTTGGGTCAGTTCTACTAAATTTTCCAAAACCCTGAAAACTCCGAATTCTCCTTCAACAGGTAAGGGGTGGAAACATTCTTCACCGTCTTCATTGTTAGGAGCCATCACAAAGTTTTCATACTCCAAGCCAAAAAGTTGTTTGTCTGGAGCACCGTCCTCTTTACGGCAATACCCTAGGAAAAGTGATTTTAATTCTTCAAGCGTCATTTGTAATTATTAAAAAACATTTAGTGTTGTGTCTGAGGATTTCAAAAGTTGAAAATAGGCAATCTAAAGAAGTTTGCTAATCATGCTTTTACTTATGCTCGAAATCCAGCTGAAAGCACTGAATCCCGGTAAAAACATACTTAACAATACCAACACTATCAAGACCTGTGAGCCATAACGGTAATTCCAGTTCTGGAAACGTCTTCTCAAGTCTGTAGGTAAAAATTGAGGAAACACTGAATTCCCGTCAAGTGGGCCAAGTGGAATTAAGTTAAAAAGGCAAAGATTAAAATTAATTAAAATAAACAGGTAAAGGATTTCCAGTACTGGTACTCCAGCCAGTACTGTCAAGTTATTCAGTGCCAGAAAGCGAAACAAAAAAGCAGCAACAAATCCTAACAGTAAATTCATAATGGGCCCCGCAGAAGCAACATAAAAATCTGCATTACTGATACGGTAATTTCTAGGATTAACCGGCACCGGACGGGCATAGCCAAAACCTGCCATGAGCAACATTATACTGCCAAAGAGATCTAAATGAACGATAGGGTTCAGTGTCATTCTACCAGCAATTTTTGCAGTGTCGTCTCCACAAAGATGGGCTACATAAGCATGGCCGAACTCATGGAAAGTGAGAGCAAATATCAAACAGAAAACTAGAATGATTAAAACTTGTGGTGGCAGGCTAAATAACACAGATGATTCTAGCAGCAGAAACGTGTGATCGGGGATAGATAATTTGGACTTTTGCACCTAATTGTATCAGAAAATTAAATGCCACTAAAAGACAAATATTTCATCTCAGTTCTTTTCTCAGTTTATTCTAACCACACATTTCCAGATGATTTACATTTTACTGTCGATGAGTAGTTCAATTTCATACAATAAAGCTTTACTTTTGTTAAGAAATTCTTTAGAATGAATTAACCTTTTTAAGTCGCCAAATATTATGTAGTCTCACAATAGACTGGCGAAAACATAGAACACCCCCGCAAAAGCATTGTGGTGTATTAGGGAAATCTTGGTTTTCAGCTCCTCTCTTCAAAATGTTGAAAGATTCCATATACCAGGAAAATCGATGCAGACTAAGGTTGGAAGATGTCTGGTCACTATTATATCTAACTGGGGTGAAACAAGCTTGAATCAAGATAACCTCCGGTTAATCCCTTCTTTTTTAATTTTAATATTTTTTGTACAAATTTAACATTGCAGACTTTGTGTTCATGCAACTTATTCTAAGCCCTTTAATTTAGTATTCCCGCAGAAGAAATAAAATGTATAGTAGTTTTTTTGATGTAGATGGTGTTTTGTTGGACTTTGAGGGTGGTTTCATGAAGGCAATCAAAGATTATTTTCAATTAGATATTCCTGATTATTTTTCATCCAAAAGTTTTTGGTTCTCTGATTTACTGACAAAGGAGCAAGTTACGGAAGGATGGGATTTTTTTGTCCATAGTCCAGAATTTGAACAACTCCAGCCAATGGTTGATCCGGAACATTTCAATGCTAAATTTGGGGCATATCCAGTACATTTTATCACAAATATACCCCCGGATTGTCTGGAACGTAGAAAATCGAATTTAAGAAATGCAGGATTCAAATTTGATTCTGCACACTGTGCCGGATTTATAAATTATGACGGCCATCCAGTACAGACAAAAGCGGATGTTATCCAGAAATTACAGCAAGAAGAAGAAAAAATTCTATTTGTGGATGATCATCCAGACAATTGTCTCAATGTTCGTGAATCATTCCCAGATGCAGAAATTTGGTTGATGTCCCGGCCTTTTAATAATGATTTTGAGCACCCGGAAATTCGCAGGGCCAAAGATTGGAGTGATGTACTTGAAAAATCCAATATTATTCCCGCTCGATAACCAAACCTACCTGAACTATTTGGATTTTTCCGAATTGATGATGTACTACTCGGATTTTTATTTTTGATGATTCTGATGTGTTCATGTTGTTCCAAAAAATCTTACGAAAGCAAGTTGTACCTGCAGTAATTATACTGCTATTGCTTGTGCCTGGTACTTATGCTCAGGAAGAAGAAGCCGTGCAAACAGTAGGCAGTATAGCTGCATGGCGTATTGGTTTTTGGGAGATCCTTCATCAGACATTCAGCAGTGATGATTTACATCCTTTTTATCAAATGACTGGTACAAACCGGTTCAAAGGTGGAAAAGGGTTTTTTGGCCTGACAACTCTTGATCCAGAAAAAAACAATTTAACTCCTAATATCTACAATAAAAATGACGATGAGCACGGCAGTAAAGACGGTTTTTTAACCAAATTATTCAGCAATATCCCATTTCTAAAGGGACTGCCTTCTTTTTCCCTGGAATACATACTTCCTACAGATTACGATGTTGGCATCGGCTTGACCTTTGCCTACACAAATATTTGGCTGGATGATATAAAAGTCAGGGCAGCCACTCAAGGTGCCGATCCAGCATATGCAACACCTCTGTTGCGTATGGCTTCTCATTTCTATATGTTTTCTGCCTCACTTCATCCATTCGGAGTACCAAGACCAGACGACCTGGATATTTTTATGGGCTTCGGACTGTCAAGAGTTGAAAGTACTTTGAGATATGGAATACGCGAGGATCCCACAATTTATGAATATGCTTCAAGCACAAAGACTGAACTCAGCGGTTCAAGTGGAACGCTGCCGTTTAGGCGAATGGGGATTGCATCCGGAGGAGACAGTTTTGGTTTTATGCTGGAATTTTTATTCCCTGGAAAAAATAAATTCATAGACAACCCATTTGCGACAAACACCATCATCGATTCGACAGTCTACGACTCAACTTATAATGACCGCGGAGAAGAATTACCGTCAAAGGTAGGAATGCCGGGAGGAATAACACGTATTTCATGGACATATTCCTTTTAAGAAAAAGACCTATAAAAAAAATAACAACATAAAGGGGGGATATGTTAATTTTGTCTTAGAGAGGCCTTGTCCAGATAAATATTATGGTTCTCAAAAGAGCTATACTTATTAGCACATTGTCTCATTTATGGGGTCCACTATATTTGATAAAAACTTTCACTAGAATGAATATTTTACTCCCATAGAATTAATCACCAAAATATTGATTGCAGGCACTACTGCCCAATAAGCATGCCAATTTGTAGCAAACTCATATTGTAATTCCAAATTCCCCCCGATCAGCCATTTATACTGATATCCTGGTATAAATTCATCGGATTCAACCCAGAAACCTTCCTCATCAGCAACTAGTTCTGCAAATCTTTTTTTCCAAGATTCTCTAAAAATGAGTGAGGGACCTAGACCAACATCAAGAAGGAGTTGGTCTGTCCACGGGAAAACCCAACGTCCTCCCCAATGCATATATCCGAATTTCATATCAGCACAATCATAACCTGCACCAATAGCGAAACGCATTGAGTTCATCTTCAAGGGGCTTGATGCAAACTGTTGTTGATAGTAGCCTTCAACACCAGGTGTGAATACATATTTGCCTTTTGCATCAATTTTGCGAGGATATTGTTCCCTTAAGGCGAGTATGCCAGGGTTGGTGTGAACGGTCAAAAGAATAAAAGAAGCACCAATTGAATCCGCAAATACAGGAGCAGCATTACTATATTGGAATACTGTCAAATATAAAGTGATGCCAAGTATTTTTTTTATTTGATAACGTAACATATTCTCCCATTAGTTTAATACTATAACTTTGATAGAATAATTCCTTATATAAGATTGTCTATTACTGATGTATGCAACTTTAGATGTACATATTGTTTACCTCAAGGTTATAAAAAATCTAGGAGATAGAAGAAGTTTTTTGTCTGTTGAAGAAATATCAAGACTAGTTAAAGCTTTACCAGAACTAGGTGTTTGCAAGATAAGATTAACAGGTGGAGAGCCTACGGTTGTTCAAGGCACGTGCTTACCAAGTAAAAAGCCAAAATCCTGAACTTTACTTAACTGAGGTCGTTGAACTACCAGATTCTGAAAGAGAGCTTTTCTTTGACATAGAGGTTGCCCCCATGCAAAACTTTTTCTATCTGCAGGGTTTCGATGAGAGAAGTAATTCAGATAATAATACAGAGAAATACCAAACATTTTATGCAGTTGATTTGAGTCTTGAGGCCAAAGAGAAGGCATTTGATGATGCATGGCAATACATCTTCAAAAATCAACCCTGTATGTTTACTTGTCAAAAGCAGAATTTACCTTCCTGATACATCGTTTAGAGCTTCTACTGAGGTATTTATATATTTAATTGTCAAACATAAGCTATTTCAACACGGCAAATTCAACAACAGGTTTAGCTGGAAAACTGCCAGCCAATCAAAAGGCTGACGTCTTCAGATGAATAATAGTCAATATCTTCAGTGAATCCCAAAGAGAAACTGTGAGAACCAATTAAGTGACGCAGCCCGATTACAAGTATCGTTTGCCGGTGGTTTAATCCACGTACTGAAGCAGGCACTTCATATCGTGCAGATGCACCTAGAATTTGCACAACAGCATTCCAAGTGTTTGAAAGATCTACATTAATTCCAGTTCCACCACTAAAAAAGGTTGGTTTTTGCGGATAAACTTTGTGCTTTGTATTTCCCGGACGTACAGCACCGATGTTCAGCCAAAATGCTGAGGGAAAGCCGCTAATATTTCCTGAAGTAGAAGCAATTAATCCGATGCCGACATCCGAGTTCCCGGAACTGATTGTGGGCAAATCGGAACGTGAAGGCTGCTTGGACTCAATGCGCCAACCCCATCGAATTGGATTTTCCCAGATTTTTATTTTTCCCAACTCATGACGAAAACTAAGCACCATATCTCCAATTCCACGTTGAGGTGATGTTGTCTCAATTTTTTCCTTAGTATCCGGATTATACTGCCAATAACGGTATTCAACGTTCTGTTGAGATTTACGGGCCTCATAGGGCAAACCGGTTATGTCGTGATATTCCCGCAAAATATTGTCCCAGTTACCTGGACCTTCTTCTACGTAACGTAAAGTCAGTCCAAAATCAGTTTTAAACCCTGTTCCAATCCGGAAAACAAGCGTCTGTTCCCAGCGTTCATGATCCAGAATCATGCGTGAAGCAGAGAGTTCGCCCGGGGGGTCGATAATTATTGTGTTACTGGCCTGAAACATTGTCTCTATTTTGTAAAAACCTGATTCGAGAGTACAAGGTTTGAGCGGAGTCAATTCAAGAAAAATTCCTGACATTGGCTGTTGGTTACGATGTAGCATTGGATTATTACATTCAGCAGCATGTACTAAAGATCCAAAGATGAAACATCCAAACAGAAATAAATTTTTCATTAACCATTAAATTAAGTTTTAAAGTTCTCCTATTTTTCTAGCAGAAGCGTCTTCAGGAGAAAAGCCATTTTAGCGCAGAGTGGATTATAATGCTTTTAGTTTGCAGTAAGATTATGCTCTGATAAAATGTTCTGAATTACTGCAAAGCAAGTCTCTCATGTTAGTTTAAAGTATTATTTAGTTGGAAGCTGATGAAGAAACTAACTCAGGTATCTGGAGTATATTTTTTACTGAAAAATCTTGTACTAAGTAAAGAAAATAATTGGCAGTAATTTAGCAATAAATGCAAGACCGTTAGCCATTTTTAGGACATACTGGCAATAATTGGCAGAATTATGGAGACTTGTAAATAAAACAATGATTTGGAATTAATCACAGAAAATATTGACTATTTTGCGGTGGCCAGAGGTGGAATTGACCGCAAGAAAAAAATCACTACACGTACGCACGAGGCAAATTATCAGGGGTCCATATAGGTGTCTATCAGCCCTGATATTCAGTGTAATTCGGTAACACTTGATCAAATCAGTCCCTATTCCAACCAAAACCCGTTACTAAACTGGTTCTTGATTGTCCTTTCTTTGTGGCAAAATTGTTACAATTTTGTTACTCATATTAAATAATATATTATAATATCAATTAATTATATTCATATGCTTTAATCCTTTTAAGAACTATGCTAGTTTTTCAAGGATCTGCAAAACAAGCCCTACCAAATAAATCGATCCTGTAACGACAACCGGTTGTTCCCGATAATCTAAAGAAACTTTCAGTGCCTCTTCTGCAGAATTGACATCCTTTATTTCAGGAGAATGCGCCAATGCACCGCACTCATCTAAAAATTTCCCCATCATTTCTGGGCTTGCTGTTCTTGGTGATGGAATCGGCGTAATAATCAATTTCTCAGCTTGCGAGCACAATTCCACTAGAGGAGGCCGCAGTGTATCATCCAATTTGTCAGAGGCCATTCCCAAAATCAGTGTAAATGGTATAAGATTGTTCTTTGAGATGTATTCTGAAAGCGCCATCAGGGCATCACGATTATGGGCTCCGTCCAGCAGCATGGTTTTGAAGTCGAGGGAATGTTTGCTCCAAGTAACATTCTGCCGTAAATCTAGACGACCAGCTAATTTTACTTTTTTGACGGCTTCAAACCAGATTTGTTTCTTTAATCTGTCTTCGTTAAACAATACCTGCATTGTACATAAACTTGTCTTAAAACATTCCAGCCATGGAATTGGAATAAAATTGGCAGTAATGCCTGCTTCTAGAAACTGCTCATGGAAAAAATCATTTACAAAATAAACAGGAACGTTTTCACTGTTGAAGTGTTTTTGCAGCCAAGGTTTTAATCCAGTCGCTTGCGGTGCAATTATTACTGGAATTCCTGTGCGGGCGATTCCAGTTTTTTCAGCCGCAATTTCCTTCAAACTTCTGCCAAGAACTTGCATATGATCCAAACCAATTCTTGTCAAAACACATATTTTTTTGTCAGTCACATTGGTAGAATCTGCTCGTCCACCCAATCCGGTTTCCAGGACAACCCACTCCATGTTTTCTGCCATGAATACATGAAAAGCAATTGCTGTTAAAACATCAAAATATGAAAGGTATGGTGATCCTTTGTAACTGCGTGCAATTTCCAAAACGAGGGATGCACTTTGTACAAAGATATGTTTTGAAACATATTGATCATTCAGAGCGATCCTCTCTCTAATATCAATCAAATGTGGAGATGTGTAGCAACCTGTGGCAAATCCCTGAATACATAATAATCGGCTGATCATTTTTGCGGTCAGGCCTTTGCCGTTGGTTCCGGCAATGTGGATAATCTTAAATGCTCTCTCTGGATTCCCCAAATCTTTAAGTAAAAGCCGGATGCCTCCCAATTTACTGATGTCGCGTGGTTGAGCACTAGTTTCGTAACTTCCCCATTGCTCCAGTTCAGAAAAAACTTGCAAATAACTTTTATAAGGCGGAGACATTATGATTTCTCAGGAGGAATGCAGCCGAAGTTTCTTTAAGAAAATCGAATTTAAAGAATAGAAGTCCGGTTTTAGCTGGAAATGGCGGGAAAAATTAATTTTTCAGGTTTAACTAAAACAGTACTGAAAAAAGACCTAATCTTTAAGGTACTTGAAAAATTTACTATTTGCATCCATCAGCAGTGTAGTACCTTCTTGCAGACTGTCTCGATAAACATCATGTGAACGCAGGAATTTAAAGAAATCGGTGTCTTTCTGATATGCATCAGCATAAATTTTGGTGGCCTCAGCATCAGCTACACCACGAGTTTCTTCGTTTATTCTCTTTGCTTCCGCAATGATTTCAACACGCTCTCTGTCAGCATCAGAACGAATTTTCAAGGATTCCTCTTCACCTTCAGAGCGGTATAGTTTTGCTTGTCGTCTTCGTTCTGCGTTCATTCTTCCAAAAACCGCCTGACTATTTTGTTCAGGCAGGTCGGCACGTTTAATCCGGACATCCAGAATTTCAATTCCAAATTTCTCAGCATTTTTCCGGGAACGCAAAGTTATCGCTTCACGAATTTCTTTACGATTTCCTGATACGATTTCCACAAGCGTATGCTGTCCAAGGACTTCACGGGTTTGTGAATAGATAATATCATCCAGCCGAGCATGAGCTCCGTTAGTTGTACGTACGGTTTCATAAAATTTAAGAGGATCAGAAACCCTCCACTTTGAATAGGTATCAACCTTCATTTCTTTTTTATCTTTGGTGAATACCGCACCAGGATCTGCATCATAATCCTGCAGTCGGTTTTCCATGAAAATGATTCGAGAGACAAATGGTAACTTGAAATTTAGTCCAGGCTCCATGACAATGTCAACTGGATCACCTAATAAAATTTCAATTGCATATTGAGTCTTATCTACAATATATGTACTCAAAAAAATGGTGCCTACAGCAAGGAGGAAAATAATTCCCCCAAATTTTGACAGATTCCCAGACATGTTTTATTACCTAGTTATAAAATGAAAAAGTAGAAATTGACACCAATTATTGACAAAATAATAGTGGCAACTATTTTCCTGTTCATAATTGTCGGAAATGACGTAACTCTTGTCAAGTTGAAATAGTTAAACAAGCCAGAAGCTCCATCTAATTTAAATAAAGTATGTTAAAACTTAGATCTCCAAGTCAACAGGAACAAATCCTCTCTCTGGCCATGCGTCAAATCGAAAAAATGTTGAAAGAAATGCAGACTAGTGGAAAGGATTTATCCAGCTTAAAACTCAAGAAATTTCAAAAAACTCACCACATCGATTGTAAATGTAAATTATGTGAAAATGCCAAAACAAAAAATGATCCGCGTCTCCGCGGACTCCTCGAGGATGGGTTCAAGGTTTATGTCGCGGGCGAGAAAAAAAATATTCAGTGATGCAAAATAATTTAGCTCTTAACGAAACCTATTTCAGTTTTTGTTGTGCCGTTCCTGCAGAGTTGGTAGAACTATGGAATTGGTTTTGTTTTGAAAAAGGTGCGCTTGGTACTGAAACTTTGCAAGAATCTTTACTGGAGTCTAGACTCAAGATTTTCTTCCCAAAAAAACCAGACGGTGGTGCACAGAAATTATTTGAATGTTTCCAAAAGGAAATGAATGCAAAGCTAGAAATTAGAATTCACGAAGAAGGTAGCCATCCGGTTGAAAATTGGCAGGCAAACTGGCGTGAACATTTTCATCCAGTAAAGGTAGGACAATCACTGATCATTCTTCCATCATGGGAGACCGGAATAGAACTTTCCGGAAGACATCCGGTGTGGATTGACCCAGGTCAAGGTTTTGGAACCGGGCATCATCTTTCGACGGCTCTCGCATTGGAGATGCTGGAGCAATGTCTTATGGAAACGGATACTTTACCGGAAAGCATGCTTGATCTTGGGACTGGTTCCGGAATCCTTGCTATTGCAGCCTGCCGTCTGGGGATCAAGAAAGTTACAGTTTTGGATATTGAAGCTGAAGCAGTAGTGGAAGTTGAACGTAACTGCGAACTGAATGGCCTGTCAGGAAGGATCATTGGCCACGTAGGACAACCTTCCTTTCTGGAAAAACCAGCACCTCTTGTAATCAGTAATATGCTTCTGTCTGAATTGTTGGATATACGTCTGGATCTAATTAGGCTGACAAGTTCAGGTGGGACTTTGATCTGCAGCGGATTATTTGGAAAACAAGAAGATGAATTAAGAAACTCTTTAACGGAAATTGGTTTTGTCTATCGTGCTTCGTTGGAGCGGGAAAACTGGAATTCGATTCAGTTTCAACGTTTTAGTAAAGAAAGCTGATGTGATAAAACATATGTGGCAATCTTACCCAATTGTCTGTTCTTTTTTTATTTCTATGTTGGTCTTGTCGTACTCACCACTTGACATTTGAGTATTCAATGGTATTTTAGGTTGTGGTGCCGGAAATTGATTTAACCTTTATTTGCAACCACAAACAAGTTCATTCCTTTGGTTTAATATTTTGATTTCAACATTAACATAATTTAGTAAAAACACTTAAATAAATGCAATAAACTTAGGTAATCTCATGCAAACGTTTTTAAAACCTGCTCTGTTACTTTTACTTATATCCTTTGCGTCAAATGCTTTGGCCTGTCAGGAAGGAGATTTTGAAAGTAGCGGCAAGGGCCATCACAAATTTGGAAGGAATATAGGAATATTGCAATTCACGGAAAATTCAACTATTTCAGTTTCAACTACAACTTCCTGTGATTTCTATACAGCATTTCTGGATAATGAATATGATTTTATTCAGCAACAGGTGGCTTATGGACATGGGCCACATCTTGATGCCCTTGCAATGATAAATGGTTGTGAAGAACGGCTCAGAACTGAGTTCTCTAAAGCTTTGCATGTCAATTACATTGAATTATTCAATGATCACAATAATCCACAAGCATTAAGGAATGGGATTGAACAGATAATAGATTCAAATTCTAGACTAAAATTGTATTGTAGAAAAGTATAAGGAAAGAATAATGAAAAGATTAAGTTTATTTTCAATATTTATCATCTTCATATTTACTTTTGGCTGTGAATATTTGATGGCTTGTCACGAGGAAGCGAGTAGTGGGATGTATCCAACTCTTAGAGGGCACAGCCCAAAGAGTCGACAAAGTGGTTTTTTAACTAGTTTTGAAGGAACTGCAGCATTTTCATCTATATCCACCAAATGTGATGAATACACTAGTTTTATAGAGCTTAGTTATGATCAAATCGCTGAAAACGCTGCTCAAGGCCATGGGCCATATCTTGATGCTTTATTATCTTTCAGGGGTTGCTCTATCAATAACAAAGATCGGTTTCAACAACTGATACGGATACATTTTAGTTATCTTTTTGAAAATCCTAAAAATAATGGTGCAGCTCTTGGACAAAGGTTAGAGATTGTATTAAAGCATGATAGAATATTTCGCAATCAATGCTCGACTTTAAATGAATTATCCTAAATTTATGCGAGAGTAACTACAACTAATTCTTCACAGTCAGACACCCCTCCAAGTAAAATCCCCAATTCTTGTAAAATTCCTCAAGTTCTGGTACAAGTAAGGTTACCCTAAATCACCCTAATAACTGGGCTCCATTCTCTCCAACAAGACTCGCAAGTCGAGCATTAAGTCCTTCCACAGTTTCCTCTTTGACTTTTTCGTGTCTATCAAAAGGCCTGAATCCAGGTCTATCCAGAAAATAACGATCGGTAACATCAATAGATGTTTGACTCTTTGCCTGCAGGTCAACTAATATAAAGTGATCTTTATTAACTAAATTCAATTAGTAAAAATTCATCCTGTTAAGATCCTCATGACAAAAGAATCAATTGAACGGGCACTCACTGCATCATTGACTTTGATGCTCGGATTGGCAACGTTGGACCTTGCTTTATACATCTGGGCCGGAACTGTAGTTTTAACTGTTGTATCTCATGGAGTGTCCCTGTGGCTTGTGCTACGTCACCGTTTGATTTTTGACCTGGTCAAACTTCTTGAAACGGGTGCTCTTTTTTTTGATTTGTACCTGATCAACCGGTACGCATACGCCGTTGCCTCTCCGGTTGCAACTCTTTTTGCCATTATTCACATCTCGCTGAATAAAGAATATCATCTGAATAAATTAAAAAGTGATCTGGATAAGGTGCTTGCATCAAAACAGAAAGATGTAGAAGATGTCGAAAAGTAAATAAAATCAAGATACAAAAATAAAAAGAAACAGTTTCACTGAAATACCGCTGGTTTTGATCATGATGCTCGTTGTCTTTTTGAGCACCGTAGCACTACCTGTGGAAAATACTTTGCTTGTCCGCTATGTTCAAAGTCTCAGGCATGGCCTGTTTTTCGGTATGAAATTTTTGTTGGGTTTTGGATTTGCTGCCTCAGGGATTTATTTGTCCGGATGGATTTTTAATCTCACCGTAAGTTTTCTCTGGCTATACGGACTAATGGTTTTATTGGCAGGCAGTGTAGCAGCCATTGCTTTTTTTCTTCCAGGACAATGTGTCCTCCAACCAGACTGAGCTGCATCTACCACAATTTTCAAAAGTTTTGAATCTCTTATCAAACGGAAAAAAACTAGAATCAATCTGGTATGGTCCACCTCCGGAAGAAGCCCCGACGCTCGTTTTTTTGCATGAAGGCCTAGGCTGTGTTTCGATGTGGCGCGATTTCCCTGAAAAACTTTCTCAAAAAACCGGATGCGGTGCCATGGTATACAGCAGGCTTGGTTACGGTGATTCGGATGCGTGTGAACTTCCTCGTTCTTTAAATTTTTTGCATCCGGAGGGATTAGAAGTACTTCCGGAAATTATAGTGCAATGTAAAATCAACAAATGCATTATAGTGGGTCACTCAGATGGAGCTTCGATTGCTTTAATTTATGCAGGAGAAAACTCTACAGAATCTTTACTTGGAATAGTTACAGAGGCACCACACGTTTTTTGTGAACAGCTCACGATTCATTCCATCGAAAAAGTGGGTGAGCAGTTTCGCTCCGGGAATCTCCAGGAACTTCTCAAAAAACATCATGGAACTAATATCAACTGTGCTTTCAAAGGATGGCTGGACGTCTGGCTTCATCCCGATTTTGCAGAATGGAACATCGAATCGTGTTTACCAAAAATTATGGTCCCGCAATTAGTCATCCAGGGTAACGACGACGAATATGGAACCTCTGCCCAGGTCGAGGCTATTGTCCGTCAATCCGGAAGTTTAGTAGAAACACGCTTTCTGGACAACTGTGGTCATTCTCCGCATCGGGATCAGGAAACACAAACTTTGGAATTCATGTCCCAATTCGTCCGGAACTTGCTTGATAGATAACACCGAAAACTTGTGTGCCAATTCACTTGCGTTTTTTCAGCTCAGGCTTTAGCTTTATCAGATAAATATTAGTTCCGGACTGCTCAAATAGAAAATAATTATCCAACACATTCAATTAATTCAACTGATTTCTGTACTATGCCTACCGTACTTCTGCTAAATGGTCCAAACCTTAATTTACTGGGAACTCGTGAGCCAGAAATATACGGTTCAATGAATTTAAGTGAAATTGAAGAACAAGTTTCAGCCTTACTTAATGAACACAAAATCAAATGTGAAACCTTCCAGTCTAATTCAGAAGGAGAACTTATTGACTGGCTTCATCAGCACAAGATTGCAGAATTTTTGCTTTTGAATCCGGGAGCACTGACCCACACCAGTATTGGGCTGCGGGATGCCGTGCAGGGTATAGAAATACCATTTCTGGAAATCCACCTTTCCAACGTTCATCAACGGGAAAAATTTCGGCATCACTCTTTTTTTTCAGACGTCGCATTTGGGTCATTGGTTGGGCTTGGAGTCAAAGGATATTTGCTGGCGGCCCAATTTGCTGTAGATTTTATTGAGCAGAAAGAAACATCTGCTGGCAACAGATGATCCTATTATTCACCATCGGACCCTCCCGATTTTACTGCCTGTTATGAGAATTTCCTCAACCACCATTTTTTTATCATTCAACGTTTTTCTTGCGGGAGTTGCCTCGTACATGGGAGGCTCACTTCTGAGTACGTGGCTACAGAAGGAGGTCTTGTCGATATCCGTTTCACTTCCAGAATCTTACCAGATTCAAACTGAGAAGCTACCCATAGATTCTGGTAAATCCATAAAATCTTTTGAAGTAATTCTGGAGCGAAATATTTTTAATGCCCAAAAAACGGAAATAGAATTACCACCACTGCTTCCGGAACCAGAAATAATAGTTCAGGAAACTACAGATGAAGAAGCAGTCGAACATACCCGATTGGCTATAGCACTTGCAGGTACAATGATCTATGGGGCTAAAAGTTCATTTGCATTCATTAGCAAGAAAGACAGTCTGCAAAAATATGTCATATATGGAATTGGAGAATGTTTTGATGCAAAGACAATTCTGCGTGAAAAAGAATGTGGTTCTGAGAGTGTAAAACTACTTGATATCAAGGATCGCTGGGTTTTGATTCTTCACAAGGAGACAAAACAGGCCCTTTGGATGGTAAGTCCAGTTTCAGTAGAAGAAGAAGTGTCTACTACAGTTCAACCAAAGAATGTTCAACCTAAAACTAAAGCGACGCAAAAAACTACTGCCCTTGTAGTTCCACCAAAAGAAAAAGCTGTTACTAAAAATTCTGCTTTACCGTCAATTCCGGCTGAAGGTGAAAATACTTTTCATTTTCAGCGGGTCTGGGTAGATGAACAACTTGAAAATTTTGGGCAGCTGCTGAATGACGCCAGAGTTGTTCCTACAATGAAAGATGAAAAACCTTATTTCATGTTTCAGTACATCAAAGAAAACAGTATTTATGAAAAATTGGGATTGAAACCAAACGATATCATTTTAGCAATTAACGGCTTTCTGGTGGACACAGTAGGTAAGGCTCTCAGGTTACTGGAAGTGCTTCAATCTGAAAGGGAAATCTCTCTAAAGGTTGAACGGGAAGGGGAACCTATGCAATTTCATTACTACATTGATTGAGCACCAGGGCTGAAAATAGCACACTATAATGCGCATTTTGCAGAATGCAGTTCAAATGGCACAAAACCGGTTTGATCGAATTGACTTTTTTACTGGCTGCGCTGATTTGGATTTTCTTCCGTTACCAGGACACACTTTATTTGCTTTACCCGGAATGGATTATTCTGGGTCTTGGCCTTGGTTTTTTATGGTGTCTGCGTCATAAGTTATATCTACCACTCTTTTTGCTTCTTTTGATCGCAGGTACCTTGCTGCACCAATGGTTTGTAGTACTTCCAAACATCCTGAAATGGCTGCAGGAAGAGATTTCTGCAGAAGAAGCAATTATGCTGAATGGAAGGATACAGGAGCGCATAGTTGAAAATGACACCATCCGTCTGCAACTGAATTCAGTTGATGTCATCAAAGGTGAACAAAAACAATGGTTACCGGAA
>CABXOR010000007.1 GCA_902513935.1 uncultured SAR324 cluster bacterium | reverse complement strand
CATTATGCTTTTGAAGGTAATTTAAATGACAACAGTTCTTACAATAGACATTTAACTGAAGAAGTGGATAGTAATATAACTTACTCTGCAGTAGATAATCAAAGTGATAAATATGGGAGAGCTGCCTTGTTTAATGGTGAAAACACTTCTGCATCCACTTCTACCCTAGATAATATTACAGTAGGTGATAACTTTACTATTGCGTTTTGGACTAACCCAGATTCACCTAATATGGGTCAATGGGCTTCTGTAATGTCAACAGCAATCAATGATACAACTGGTGGAAGATTTCAAATTGATTATAGTGGCGCAGGTAAATTGAGGTTTAATGTCTCAGGTGGAGTGATATCAGATAATCTTAGCGCAAACGAATGGAATCATTTTGTGATTACAAAATCTGATAATGGATCAGACGATAATAAGGTTTGTTTGTACAAAAATGGTGGACCAAGTAGTACCTGTGATGGGGCTTTTACAACTCACTGGGATTTACTTAAAGTCGGTGAAAATAGAAATGGTGGTGGATATTGGAAAGGATATATAGATGAGCTTAAAATATTTAGCAGAACTTTTTCTGCGCAAGAAGTGGTTGATCATTTCGGAAATGAAAGTTATTAAAAAAAGAAATAAAAAAGACACTGGAGATAATTCACTTTCACAATTATAGGAGTCCCCTTCGGAAACAATACCTTTCGTGTCAGTAGGTAATTTAGGAAACATCGTGGTATCAACTGAAAATGGAACAACTTGGGATAATGTGATTTCTCCGACAGCAAATACTCTCTATGGAGTCAGATTCTAAGAATACAAACTAATACAAAGCTCCTCATCTCCTGTGATTACACCCACTAATTCTGCTCAGTCAGACACCCTTCAAGATTCACTATCAATTCTTGGTGATTGCATTGAAGAGAGAAAGGGATTTTATTTTCAATGTGAGACTGAAGATGACGTTGATGAATTAATAAAAGCTGACGTGGACTCTTGTATTTCAGATCAATGACAGATGTAAAGTTTACCTTGATGGTCTAATTCTGAAATCAAGTCCACCATGAAAGTAGTATAGAATCATTTAAAGTTAAATTGCTAAACTTATGTTTCTTTAGTACTGATTGATAGTAAATCGTGGGAAACTCAATGAACAAAATTTTGAAAATTCTTTAAAGTCTATACGTCCATGGATATTGAATTATAACAGAAAAATTTGGACCTTCGTTCCCAGTTGCGAAATCTGCCCGATACAAATTGCCAGATCCACTCAAGAATCGGAAACCAGAACCGAATGAAGTCTTAATCGTTTTACCAAGTTCAGATTTAGTTTCACTGACTGATCCTTGCTCAATAAATAAGGCTACCTGGAGCTCTTCCACCAAATCCTGAATGAAAAATAAGTCCAGTTGTTCACCGCCTGATGAAGAATAATTCCATCGAAATTCAGCTGCATAATAAATCGTATGAGCTCCTTGAAATCTTCCTTCAGGGAATGACCTCAGGCGGTCTCCCCCACCTAGAGGGAGGGAGGTGCCGTTTGAATTAACAGCTAATTCAGTTTTAGCAAGGTTTTCCGCATTTGCCTCACATGCTAAGTTTGAATCACACAGATTATATCCATTTTTAATTTTTAAAACTTCTAAATTAGTTTCACCCTTTTTTGTAACATATGAATCTGATATTTGGAGGTCAAACACAATTGTGCTTTTTTCAAGAACAGGAATATAAATTTGAAGATCGTTGGTCACTACATCAAAAGAAGGTTCAGAACTTGACGTCGCAGTTTGTCTGTCAATAAATAGACTATTACGAATTCCTTTTCTAGGATCTTTGTAATCATCTGTGTAATCTATTCGTGTACTAAGTTCAATTTTATTAGCAAGGTTTATTTCCAATCCTGGATCGAATGTGGCTACTGTTTCTCCTTGTTTTGTAGGGTCATTTTCGTCAGGAGTAACAAATTTCTGAAATGTACCACTTTGCTTGTTAATGCCTAATCCTATCTCCAACATTCTATCCATAAATGTCAATTTAAGTGTTGGTGCGTTTAAGTCCCATGAATTTCCAATACCATACTTGAAATCATTTTTTGATGTATTCATTCCTCTGGAACTGTATTGCTGAAGGGCAAACTTAAACCCATGGGCTCTTAAATACTGAAGATACAGGAGATCTGGAGCTAAAAATAATTCATCAAGAAATGTAAATATAAATTCAGCATCTCCAATACCACCAATGGCAGCAATATCTGTAGTTGTATCTAGAATATTTCCAAAATTTCCGATAAATAATAACCCTGTTCCTAATCCTGGAAGAGAATAAGGTAATGGTACAAATAATTGCCCAAATTGTTTGTTAAATTGTTCCCTCCTACGATCAATTTCAAACGCATGAACTGCATCAACGATGAAAAAACTAAATAAAAATAAGCTTAGCAAAAATTTATTTTTCATAAAATTGTCTTCTTTATAGATTAAATTGCATGTGGTGTTTAAAGTTACTCACATTGGTTTATTTGGACATAATAGTATAGAGGATTCTATCAGTTTTTTAAAAACTTTTTATACCACTGAAGGAAATTAATTGATTTTACCTGCTAGGCTAATTTCTCATTGATCCATTAAACCCCGGGGGAAATCCAGACTGTTTTCATTAGGTTTTGTTTGGAAAGTAAATTGATGTAATAGTTAAAACCAACACCATCATCTCCTGTGAGAGACCCCCCACTAATTTTTCACGGTCAGGCACTCTCCACAACCTAAAATTCTTCTTGTAAAATTAACCAATTCATGTTATTTTCAACAACTCTAGTAACGCTTGTAGAGATTTTTTGGGGTAGTGAAGTTGTCAGGAAGGCAGCATGATTTATACTATGAAAAACAAACTAAAGTACACATTAAATCATAAGAGAAAATGTCCTTGACATGGGGCCCACTTCATAGTTCATCATCTGGAACAACTACAACCAACTCAGACTTCAGGAAACAGATATTCCAAAATACACTGACTGAAAAACTGAAAAAATACTTTTTTATAATCTATCTGGTAATGATTACATATCACTGGCTGGCTCAACCTGTAAACCGACCATGTCTTACTTTAATACAGAAAATAGTTCCTACAACAAAATTTAAAATGTAGTTTCTTCGAAACCATACAATTCTAAAGTTATCCCAACAGTTGTTGATCAAACTTATTAAAGCATCCACATAGATGATTCGTATATGAAAAAACTATCTTTCCTTTTTATCATTTTTATCTTAATCCATTCCGGTGTTTCTGCGATTGAAAGACGAGCAGAACAATTTCCCACAGATTTTGGCTATCTAGCTTTGCCATTACCCTATGTAATACCTGGAGCAGGAATGGGACTGGGTCTTCTTGGCGGCTTTAACAATGTCCCATTTGGAAGTATAGAAACAACTCTTGACCTTTTTGCAATTCTCATTACTGGTGATATTGGAGGAGGCATTGTTTTAGCTACCGATGTGCCTGTTATTCCTGAAATGATTCTTCTTGACGTCGGTCAGGGAAATTTTGATAAGGGGTCTTTTAGGTCGTATAGGGACAGGAGAATGAACTCGGATCCCGATGATTACGTCATAAGTGAACTTTCAGATACCCGCTTTAGATTTACTCGCTTAACTTTAACTTTTTTCGATCGGATGTTCGATGTTTTCACATTCGGGACGAATAACAAGTCCACTCTTTCAGCAATACGAGATAAGGAAGGAAAACTTATCTACGAGGCTAATCAAAGTTTCGAAGGAGATTCCAGGAGCAATGGCTTTCAGATTGATTGGACAGATGACCGAACCGACCCGCAAAAAGGGTTGAAGCTAATCTATACCAATACTGATTCTTCTGGTAGCGCTCCTGATTCTCCAGATTATTTTGTCCAGAACTATAATTTTACAGCCTATATACCTGTTTTAAGTTATAGCACTTTTGCTCTCAATTGGTACCGCTCTGGGGCTACCGTTCGTAAACAGGGAAATACTGACTTGGATGATCTGATTGAAAAAGAAACTGCCACATGCTTCTCCAACTGTGATTATGAAACAATAGCGCTGCTTGCAAAAAATCGCCAGGCGACTAATAAGTATGGTTCTGCAGGGAGTTTAGGAGGTACAGAAAGATTGAGATCTTATGTTGGAGGTCGTTTTAGCGGGGCTCAGGTGGAGTCCCGAGGTGCTGAATTCCGTTGGAATTTGTCCGATGAAAAAACTGCCTTCGACTGGTATTTTATAAAAGATATTAGGACAGGATTTCAGGTGGCATTTTTCTATGAAGAAGGCACTGTGGCAGATAAAACAAGTGATCTCTGGAATGAAAAAAGGACTTCTACTGGTATAGGAACAAGACTGGTGACGGGTTCAGGATTCGTATATCGTTTAGATTATGCAACTGGCAAGGAGGGTGGTTCAACGATTGTTATTTTCGATTATCCATGGGGAACTTTTGGTCAATAATTTCTTAGTTATATTTTGGAACTGTTCCATATATTTTTCTGGTTCAGGAACAGCTCGGACAGAGTCAAGAAATAACCACCTCAAGCACTAATACCTCTTGGAAATTCAGCCATACAACCTCTTGTAATTTAACTCCAATAATTCTACCCAGTCAAACAAGTTCCCTGAACCTACCCAATTCATACTGCATAATCCAATTAGTGTTATTTGTCGGATTCTTTTATAATAACCAAGAGAAACCAAGAGAGACATTAGTAGAAACAAAGTTGAATATTGAGAAACCTATAACTGAAACAACTGAAAATATTATTGAAGAAGAGAATACATTAAAAGGGAAAATGGAATTTATAGCAATGAATAGGTTTAAGATTGTTCCAAACCGAGAGAAGGATTTTGAAAATATTTGGAAAAACAGAGAATCACATCTAAATGATGTTTCAGGTTTTATAGAATTTCATTTGGTAAAAGGCAAGTCTGAAGAAACCCATACAGTGTATGCATCTCATTCTACCTGGAATTCTCGTAAAGACTTTGAAGTCTGGACTAAATCAGAAGCATTTCGTCAAGCACACAAAGGTGCCGGGGAACATAGCAGTATTTATCTTGGACACCCAGAATTTGAAGGTTTTGAAGTAATAATTTAGAACAAATAAAGTGGTTTGATCTTCTTCTGTGAGTACCCCCCTAATTCTTCACAGTCAGACACAGCACAACCGCCGTACTTTAAGAATAAAGTGAAGATTCGTTTTATATTGATTTTGTGTTGCAGTCCAGAACCAATATATTGGGACTCTTTTTGGTCTAAAGCAAACGTAAACCGGGACAGAATAGCACACGAAGAACTTAAATCCATGGGCTGGAAAATTCTAATTATCTGGAAATGTGAATTGTCCGATCTTTATAAAGTAAAAAGATCTCTTGAAAGAGTCCCTCCAATAAAATTTTGAATAAGTTTGTTTTAAAGAGACTAAAGACTCATTTTACAGCGTTTTTGTCTTACGGTCTATATTCACAATATTGTGGCCCAGTACTTTAATCACATTTCTTGTTGTGGTACCGAATCTCTTCCCACCACGCACATTGCAAAATTGATGGATTACTGAAAGTTGGGTAATTTTTGGCCAAAGATCCAATTTGACCAGCATTCCCTCTATTGCCGGAACTTGAAGTGCATCCAGTAATAATTAATACTGTTATTATTATAAAAGAAATCAATACTATTTTTTGCATTAGTTCTATTCCTTTCCATGTGCAAAAATTTGCTTATTCAATTAACAATTAAAATCTGATTGATTATATGGCAAATCACAAAGATATGTAAGCTTTTTCTTTAAAATAATTTATTTTATGAATAACATTTTTTTCATCATCCTTCTTTCTTTCAATTTTTTGAAGTAAACTCCAATTCTTAGAGCTTTTCAAATCCTCTTAAAACAAACCGATTGCTGAGTTATTGGGAACGACCACATTGCTACCAAAATGATTTCTGATCATAAAACTGACTGTACATTTCGGCTTTACAATATAGTAACAGAGGCAGAGATGAAGAGTATTAAATGGTTGGAATAAAAAGGAGAAAATTCAGGAATGCTGATTGTCTCAACCAGATGTTCTATTTACATTCCTGCTGAATAAACGTCTAAAGACATGTTGTTGTGTTTATGACTAATCTTCCATTTGCTAACCCTGCAGCTTACTTACGGCAAAAAATAATTTCCTGCCCAGGCCTAATACCGATTCATGCTTCCTATTGTCAATAAGTGAACCGTCATCGTTAAATGCCTTAAAAGATTTAGGAATGACTTCTTGATCCGGTAAAACGGTGACCCCGATATTGGCTAGCAACATTCTTAAAAAAACAAGTCCGAGAAGCCCTCCCAGGGCACCGGGAGATGCCGCCATGATAACCGCTAATTTACCTTTGTATGCAACCAATGGTGGCTCTTCGTCTGACTCAGCACGTGATGCCCAGTCAATTACATTTTTTAGTAGAGGGCTAAAAGTACTATTATATTCTGGTGAAGCGATTATAAAAGCATTATGCTCAACCATAAGTTGTTTAAGCTTACGTGCATTCTCTGGTATCCCTTGTTCTTGCTCCAGGTCTTGATTAAAAATAGGCATCGGGTAATCTGCCAAATCTATCAAGGTAACGTAACCTCCCTGTTCCTGCACTCCTAATACCGCAATTTTTAACAACTTTTTATTAAAAGAATCTTTCCTGCTGCTACCAGCAAAAGCCAGTATCTTTAGCATAATATCCACCTCTTTCTATGCTCAACTTAAATTTTCTGCAATTTGCATAAACTCCTTTTATATTGTTTAATAGGTGTTTAACAGAAACCAATATATAACATCAATAGGTTTGGATTACAAGAAATGGGGTTTTACTTGGAGGGAATGTCTGGCTGTGAAGAATTAGGGGGGGTATCTCACAGGATATGAGTATGTTGCGCTTCGAGATTTTCAGGGAACATATGATTGATGAATTTGAACCTGTTTATGATGATGAAAGAATATATTAACAAAAGGAGGAGGCAATTATTAAACCTTACATTTGGATACTGATTTGAAGAAAATTTGTGGCAGTAATTTGGCAATATAGACAAGACCTATACACCTATTTGTGGCATATTGGCAATAATTGGCAGTATTTTTGAGACTTTTAAAGGAGGCAATAATTTAAAGCTAGTTACTGATATTATTGACTATTGTATGGTGGACAGAGGTGGAATTGAACCACCGACACACGGATTTTCAGTCCGTTGGCCTCTAGTAATATCAGTGACTTATCCCCGAAATCGGTGTGGACAAGTGTGGACATATCGAAAAAGTGTGGACAAAGTGTGGACAAATAGAAACGTAGGATATGGAAAAATGGTCATTTTGCTATCCTTTGGTTTGGTTACAGATTTGGACCCGCGTCACTTTTTCCGCTGCTTTGAAAGAACCAATCGTCCGCGAAATTTCCGGCGTCAGACTCAGCAGCCCTGATTTTACGCAATTGCCCACGGCCAAACACTTTCTGCCTGCTGGCATCCAGCACCGGGTCGACGTGGGCCACGAACCAGTTGTCAAGTTTCGATGCCAGTCGATTGGCCAACTCCTGATGTTCCGGGTCATCGATCAGGTTGTTGGTTTCGTCGGGGTCGGCATCCATGTCAAAAAGCTCGTTTGGCCAGTCCCCCATCCGCAGTACGAATTTCCACCGATTGTCACGTAGCATTCGGACGGGGCCGTATTCATCGAAGATTACAACCTCTTCACGCCCGGGGTCAGGCTTGCCAAGGATATGTGGCAGGAAACTGCGACCCGGTAGGTTGTCACCAACAGTTTCATTAATCCCGAGTAAATCAAGCAGGGTGGGGCAAAAATCGTAATGACTGATCAAGGCGTCTGAGATCCGGTTGTCAATGGTGCCAGGCAGCGAAAGGATGAACGGTACTTTGACTGCCTGGTCGTACATGTTCTGAGGATAGGTAGCGTTACCTTTGCCATGAATACCATGGTGGCCAAGACTCATCCCATTATCGCTGGTCAGAATGATTAGTGTTTTTCCCGTCTGCCCCAATCGATCGATCGCGTCAAGCAGCCTGCCAATGCCCGCATCTGCAGCAGTCAGGGCCGTACAATATCCACGCACCATTTCGGTGCGGTCTTCGCTCGGGTAAATGCCGTTGTTGATCTGCCATTCGTGCCTTAGAAGGTCCGGGCAGGTGTCAAAGTTACAGCCGTCATACAGGTCCCAGAATTCGGGCGGATGTTGATCTCGTCTCCAAGGGCGATGAGGCGCCGTAAAGTTCAGGGACAGATAGTAAGGTCTATCGGCTTCAGAACGGACGTTGACGAATTGGATCGCCTCGTTGGTCAACTCATCGGTCAGATAGCGCTCGATAGTTTCCTCACACCCGTTGCGGTAGAGGGTGGCGCCATAATAGCTGTCGGACCCTTTTGGCGTTGTCGTCCAGTAACTGAACCCTTTTTGGGGCATATAGCTGTGGCCAAGATGCCACTTGCCGATCTGGCCGCAATAATAGTCGTTACCGGAAAGCACGTCGGAAAAACCGAGCATTCCTTCCAGATATTCTACCGGTCGGTCGTCGTCACTCTTGATCGATCCGTTTCTGATCCAGTCAAGCACCCCGTGTTGGGACGGAATACGTCCGGTCAAAAGCGAGGCCCGGGCCGGTGAGCAAACCGGCGACACGCAATAGCAGTTTTTGAAGTTCAAGCTCCGGTCTGCCAAAGCATCGATGTTGGGGGTCAGAATTTCATGGTTTCCGTGCGAGCCAAGCGTCCAATACCCCATGTCGTCCAAAAGGATCATCACGATGTTCGGTTTGGTGGTGGTTTTTTGGGAAACGCTCATAATTGTCATTGTACCCAACTAAGGTTTATCCACAAGTCACAATATCAGTGTAGTAATTTTGGGCATAATTATTAAGAAAGATAATCTCTCCAACTAGGTTGGTGGATTGAACAAGAAAATGGAATTTTACATGGACGGTGTCTGACTGTGATGAATTAGTGGGGTTTACTTTCAGGAAATGATTCCATTGACTTTTATTAAATAGTTATCTAGATTTTAAAAACACTTTTTAAATTAAAATAAGTTATGCACTCATTAAAAATAAATGGAATTCTTCATCAAGTTGATGTCGAAGATGAAATGCCGTTACTCTGGGTTTTGAGAGATGAGCTTGGAATGACTGGAACAAAATTTGGGTGTGGAATCGGTCAGTGCGGTGCTTGTACCGTACACGTGAATGGAGAGGCAGTTCGTTCTTGCAATTTCCCAGTATTTGCGGCACAGGATAAAGAAATTATAACTATTGAAGGACTTGGCAACAATCACCCTGTTCAACAAGCTTGGATTGAAGAACAAGTTCCTCAATGTGGTTACTGTCAGACTGGGCAAATCATGGCAACCTCAGCTTTATTATCCCAAAACTTAGAACCAAGCGAAACAGAAATAGAAAATAAAATTACAAATTTATGCCGTTGTGGAACTTATGTTCGGGTAAGAAAGGCAATTCGCCGGTCGGCAGAACTCATTCAGCAACAGGTAAGCTAAAATGGGGAAATATTCTCTTTCACGCAGGGTTTTTTTGAAAAAATCTGCACTGACTTTTACAGGTTTAATTATCGGCTTCACATATGAGCCAGAATCCAGTTTGGCGGTAAAAGTTGAAAATGCGGAAGAACTCGGTATTTGGATTCGAATTGCACCAGATGGATCAACGACATTGATTGTTCCTAGTTCTGAAATGGGGCAAGGAGTGAATACTTCACTCTCCATGATATTGGCTGAAGAACTGGAAGCAGACTGGCAAAGTGTTAAAACGGAAACTGCACCAGTAAATTCAAAATACATCAACCCTGAAAGTAATTCCGGTCAAATGACGGCTGGAAGTTCAAGCGTTAAGGGCTTTTGGAACCCGTTAAGAAAAGCAGGTGCAGCAGTTCGACTAATGCTTCAAAAGGCTGCAGCTCAAAAATGGGAAATACCGATAGAGGAATGTGTAGCTAAGTCAGGATACATATATCGTAAGAATAGCAGCCAAAAATTAAGCTATGGTGAGCTTGCTGAAGCAGCAGGAAAAATAGACATTCCTTCTGATCCTCCTTTAAAAAATTCTAAAGACTACAATTTAGTTGGCAAATCAATAAAAAGAATTGATATTCCAAGCAAAACAAATGGATCTGCCCAATTCGGGATTGATGTAAAGTTGCCAGAAATGATGTATGCAACCATCCGACAATCCCCCGTTTTTGGAGGTGAAGTCCTATCATATGACGAGGATGCTGCAAAAAGCATTAGGGGGGTAAAAAAAGTGATTCTCATACCTAATGGGATTGCAGTTATAGCAGATAATACCTGGCGTGCAAAAAGAGGAATGGAAGTCTTGAATCTTAAATTTCATGGAGGGGAAACTATAGGGCTTGAAAGTAAGCAAGTTCAGAAGGAATTGCTTAAGGCTCTAGATGACGAAGGGAAAACTAAAATTGAAGCAAATCAAGTTTTAGATCTAGAATACGAAGTACCTTTTTTAGCTCATGCTCCCCTTGAACCAATGAACTGCACGGCAAATGTTACAGATAATTTTTGTGAAGTCTGGGTTCCAACTCAATCTCAAGGAGGGTGTATGGATGCCGCAAAAGAAATTACAGAATTAGATGAGGAGCAGATTCAAATTCACACAACTTATCTTGGTGGTGGGTTTGGGAGAAGAGGAGAAACTGATTTTGTAAAACAATCTTTGATCCTTGCTAAAGCATTAGGGAAACCGATTAAAGTAACTTGGATGCGTGAGGAAGATATGCAGCATGATTTTTATCGTCCAGCCAGTATGAGTCGTTTCCAGATAGGATTAAATAAAGATGGATTCCCTATATCTTGGAATAATCAGTTGGCCTCACCTTCAATTCTTAAACGCTTTTTTGCTCCAATGGCCTGGTTTAATATAGATCCATTGTCAACTGAAGGCGCGGATGAAATACCTTATGCAATAGAGGATTTTAATATTGATTATTCTGAAGTTGATTCAGGTGTTCCTGTTGGATTTTGGCATTCAGTAGGTAGCTCATTCAACGCTTTTTTTACAGAAAGTGCAATAGATGAAGCCGCCCATCTGGCTCAACAGGATCAGTTTGATTATCGCATGAAACTTTTGGCAGGAAAACCTCGTTTTCAGAAAGTCTTAGAAAAAGTGATGAGAGAATCTAAATGGGGCAGAATACTTCCAAAGAGACACGGATTAGGAATTTCGATTCATAAAACTCGTGGCAGTATTGCTGGAGCTGTGATTGAAGTTTCCACTGACGTTAATGGTATGCTAAATTTGAACAAGGCCTGGATCGCTATTGACTGTGGAAAAGTAATAAATCCTAATACCGTCAGAGCTCAGATGGAAGGAGGCTTTACTTTTGGTTTGTCAGCAACTTTGGGTGAAGAGATCACGTTGAAAGACGGCCGGGTTGAGCAAAGTAATTTTCATGATTATTCAATTCTAAGACTAAAGGGTTCGCCAGAAATTTCCGTTGAAATAATTGAAAGTGGTAATGAAATAGGTGGTGTTGGTGAAGTAGCCGTACCACTTGCAGCACCTGCTTTAACCAATGCAATTTTTTCTTCATCAGGAAGACGCATCAGAACTTTGCCCTTGAGTAAACATGGAATAAAAATCACCTGATGGTGTCCATATTGCTGGTGCGGGCGGAGAGACTCGAACTCCCAACATTCAGATTCGAAGTCTTAGCCAGTGGTTAATCAGGGACAGACTGCAACAAACAAGGATAATAATATCAATAAGATGATAGCTCTTCACTGTTGCCACATATCCCCTTATATGGCCTGTTTTTGTAAGCTAATGGCACAAAAAACACCCTCTCAGACGAGTTATAAAGAAAATATCATACCATTTCGATATTCCCATTTCAAACCAGATATTATTCAATTCTATTGAAGTGAAATTTTCTACCAAAAGTGTCGCTAAGTATTATCATCTAGACTTTTTTATATTATATTTTAACATAAAACATGGACAAAATTCTTACCAACAATGAAATTAATCAGTTTAAAAATGATGGCGCTATCTTTCTTAAAAGTAAGTTTGATATCGAATGGATAGAAAAGTTAAAAACAGGAATCCAAAAAGATATTGAAAATCCAAGTCCTAGATTTAAATCTCATACAGTAGAAAGGGGTGTTCCTAGATACCTAGAGGATTATTGGACATGGGACCTAGTTCCCGAATTCAAAGATTTTGTTTATAATTCTCCTTATGCCAAAATAGCATCTGAATTAATGGGTGCTAAAAAAATAAATTTAGTAATGGATAATTGGTTTTTAAGAGAAGCTGGATCAAAATCTTCTACACCATTTCACCATGATATAAGTTATTTTGATATGGATGGAACAATGTGTGTTCTATGGTTACCATTACAACCAACAGGGAAAGATGAAGGAGTTGTTTGGGTTAAACGGTCTCACTTGTGGAATAAACTTTTTTTAAGAGTACTTTTTAAAGACGGACATAAAATTGAAGGAACTGAATGCATTGTTGATGGTAAAAAATATGAACTTCCACCAGATATTTTAGGAAATAAAGATAAATATGAATTTTTACAATGGGATTGTGAATTAGGGGACGGTGTTATATTTGATATGAGAACCCTTCATGGCACACTGAGTTCTTCAATTCCGCAAAAAACATTAAGTCGCTATACTTTAAGAGTGGCCAAGGAAGATACTAAGATCAACTATGATGGAGATTGGACAAGCTATAACTATAGAAAAGCAATGCAAGATGGTGGTTATAAAGAGGGTGATAGCCTAGGTGGAAAAATGTTTCCAACTTTATTTGAAGAATGTCATCAATCAAGGTCTGTTTTGTAAGCTAATGGAACAAAATTGGCACATTTTTCGTCTTGTGTGGGCCAAATAAAAGGCGTTACTTATGCACTGAATATCAGGGCTGATAGACACCTATATGGACACCTTTACAAAAGATACATTATCTATTAAACTTGATTTTGAAAAACAATATTTTGCAATAAAATTGTTTACATAGACATTCATTTAATTCCGATTGGAATTGTCTTGATTCATCGTAAAGTTATTTTACGCATATTACAGAATGAATAAAGTAGGACAAAGCAATTTTATAGATATTTACATTAATTGAGAAGTATGTCGATTAAAATCAGAAGCTATGGAAAATCTTGCTTTTAGCCTTTGGTTAGGTTCTGGAATTTTCTTGATGGCCGTTGAGTTTCTTGTCCCAGGTTTGGTTATGGTCTTCGTGGGACTTGGATCTTTAACTGTTGTGTTCGGTATGCACTTTGGATACATTGATGGAATTCTCCAGCAATTTATTACTTTTTTTATAAGTTCAATAATATACTTATTTACTCTTCGTTTTTTAGTTCTTAGATTTTTTCCATCAGTTACCAGAAAGGGAAATATTGATGAAGATGAAGAAGTGATGGGATCTATTGTTGAGATAGTTGCAGATATAAATTCTGGTGAATTTGGACGAGTTGAGCATAGCGGAAGCTCATGGCAAGCTCGTGCAGAAGGAGACCAGACAATTTTAAAAGGTGAGCAAGTTAAAATTATTGGACGAGACAATATTACTTGGATAGTCCAAAAAATATAGAAATGGGGTTATGAAGTGTTAAGTATCTATTCAGGAATTATAATTTTAATTTGTTTTATCGTTTATAAGACAATTATTATTGTTAGCGAACGTGAAAATATCATTGTTGAAAGACTTGGAAAATATCAAAGGACACTTACTCCAGGTATATATTTTTTAATTCCTTTTATTGACTTTGCTGCTTATAAGCAAGAGATGAGAGAACAGGTTGTTGATATTCCCTCCCAAAGTGTTATTACGAAGGACAATATTCAAGTTGAAATAGATGGACTTTTGTATATGAAGGTAATGGATCCTAAGAAAGCGAGTTATGGGATTGGGAATTACTTGGCAGCTAGTATTAATCTTGCTCAAACCACAATGAGATCAGAAGTCGGGAAAATAACATTGGGGTCGATTTTTTCAGAGAGAGATGAAGTCAATGCGAAAATAATCAGTGAAATTGATAAAGCTTCTGACCCTTGGGGAGTTAAGGTTTTACGATATGAAATTAAGGATATTGCACCCTCTCTGCATGTTGTCGAAACTTTGGAAAAGCAGATGGAAGCCGAAAGAGAAAAACGGGCAGAAATTACCAGGGCAACTGCGGAAAAAGAAAAATTAATAAATGTTTCGGAGGGTAAAAGGCAAAGTGCCATTAATATTTCTGAAGGCGAAAAACAAAAACGAGTTAATGAAGCGAATGGCAGGGCTGAGGGTATTAAGCTCATTGCTGATTCGACTGCACAAAGCTTGAAACTTGTAGGGGAGGCGATCGACCTTCCTGGTGGCAATGAGGCTTTAAAAATGCGCATTATAGATCAGTATATAGACCAACTTGATGAAGTTCTCGAAAGTGGAGATGTCTCCCTCTTTCCAGCCAATCTGGCTTCGTTAAAAGGAATCTTAGAGGAACTTAAAGGAAATAAATCTACTCTAAAAGGAGGTAGTCATGTCGATAGATAATATTATATTTTTACTTATTGTAGGTGTCCTTTTCCTTTATATCATTCTGGCGTTAGTCAGGTCTTTGCGTTTGGTTCCCGCTCGTATGGAATTTATTGTGGAGAGATTTGGGCGTTACAATACCACTCTTAACGCAGGCTTCCATTTTCTGATACCTTTCGTTGATAGAGTTGCGTTTATCCAAGATTTAAAAGAGCATACCATAAATGTCCCTCCCCAGACCTGTTTCACAAAAGATGAAATTCAGGTTGAAGTCGATGGCGTTATTTATTTACAGGTTATCGACTCACAAAAAGCGAGTTACGGCATCACTGATTTCCAATACGCGTCCATTCAACTGGCACAAACCACCACTAGAGCAATTATTGGAACTTTGGATCTTGATCGTACCTTTGAAGAAAGAGAGGCCATAAGTGGCAAGGTTGTTTCTGTGCTCGATAGTGCCGCAGCAAAATGGGGTGTTAAGATTTTAAGATTTGAAATTAAAAATCTCGTTCCGCCAGAATCTGTTCGCCAGTCTATGGAAAAGCAGGTGACTGCCGAGCGAAATAGGCGTGCCATTTTAGAGAAGAGTGTTGGCGAAAAACAGTCATTGATTAATACTTCTGAAGGTTTAATGCGGGAGCTTATAAATAATTCAGAAGGTGAGATGCAAAAGCGTATCAATGAAGCCAGTGGTAAAGCTTCAGAAATTTTATATCTAGGTAGGGCAACTGCCGAGTCTATTAAAAAGGTTGCAAATGCGATTACCGGTCCAGGAGGCACAGAAGCTGTTAAGTTAGAGCTAGGGCAAAAATACATTAAGTCACTTACCAAGTTAAAGTCTAATGATAATAATGTCATTATGGGTGGAAACCTCGCTGATATGAAAGAAATGCTCAAAGGTCTTGATATCGAAATATAGATCTTTTTTGACGAGTAAAAACTATACCGCAAGTATTGTCTGACTGTGAAGAATTAGTGGGGGTCTCTCACAGGAGATGAGGTGGTAACTTAAGACATATATATCTTGACTTTAATGAGTTATATTCGCACCTTAGTGTTGAAGGAACTCTTGAGACTGGAGCAGCCATATCCAAGAAGTTGTATGGATAAAGTGTGGACAAAAGTGTGGACAATTGGATTTCTCAAAAAATGGGAAATCCGCAACCCCTTGGTATTGCTGGTGGCCAGAGGTGGAATTGAACCACCGACACACGGATTTTCAGTCCGTTGCTCTACCAACTGAGCTATCTGGCCTTTTTACAGTTAAGTAGGAATGTAAGTACAGGGGTATTTTGCGAGTTTTTAAAGCAGGGCTGGTGCCGTAGGGGAGACTCGAACTCCCACTCCATTACTGAAACTAGTCCCTGAAACTAGCACGTCTACCAATTCCGTCACTACGGCATTCCTATAAAATACTAATATTAAACAATAATAATTGGTTATTTAGCATTTATAATGAGTAATAGAGTTAGTAAAATCTATACTGTTTCTCCTTGTCTTGCGTATAGGATTTTTTAATAAATCGCCCATTACACACAGTTCTCTTACAATTCACAACCAAACTATTCTATACTGACACCCCTACAAATCCAAGTAAAATATAATCTATATGTAAAATATCCAAAGATTGAGACAAATTTTACCGCAATTATACCACTCCAAATTGCTGTTGTTATTGTCAATTTTTGAGCAATATATTTACTCTATAAATTACTGATATAATACATATTATAAGTGATAATAACTGTATCTTTGACTTAACTTTTGTGTTTCATTACTGTATAATAACTATGTTAAGTTTAATGAATAAGTATTCCTAAAATCACTTCATAAACGAACCAGAATCCTTCTTGTAACAGAACCTCCAAATTCCCCTCCATTAGAATCTGCCATTCCTCTGAATTAGATGAGTGGTCAAAACATCAAAGTAATTCCTAATCTATAATTGTAATAAGTATCTTTCCAAGAGTTAGAGGGAATATTGATTGGACTCCTTGAAATATAGAAATGCATAAATAAGTATGTGGGGTTTTAAAAAGAAGAAATAGGGTAAACAAATTGGATTCAAAAAAAAGTGAACACGAAGTGTTCATCATTCACGAAGTGAATGATGCGAAAGGAACCAAGTGCATACCCAAAGGATAATTAGGTCAAGAATTCAGGTTCCAACACAAATATGAAGAAAACATATAAAGAGTTTCAAAAACAGGAACTAGAAAAGTCAGTTTCACCAAATCCCATCCATTTGTAACCACAACATTTACCCCATCCATAAAGAGTTTCACTTTTATGATTATCTCCATTCACAGGAGAAGAAAGAAGAAGGATTGAGAAGATGATGATGGTTTGTTTCATAGATTATTAGTTGGTTTTATAGAGGTTATGATACTTTCTTTTCCCTTCTACCCACCTGTATATGATGTTTCCGTCTTTGTCGTATTCTGTTCCGTTCCATATTTCACCATTCTTCCAACTCCCAAAATACTTCCATCCATTGGTTGAAATCAAAACACCAAGACCATTTGGGACACCATTCTCAACATCACCTTCATATTTTGGGTTAGTTTCTTTATCTCCAACTCCTTTCCAAACATAAGGAAGGGTATTACCCCATCCATAAAGAGTCTCACCTTTATGATTATCCCCAATTACAGGAGAATAAAGAAGAAGGATTGAAATGGGGATGATGAGTAGGTGTTTCATTACTGTTTTACTCCATTCACAAACTTTCCAATGATGTTTCCGTCTTTGTCGTAATATGTTCCATTCCAAGATTTCTCATCCTTGTATTCCCCTACATACTTGTCTCCATCATACCAGTTGAATGTTCCCTGACCAGTCCTTTCCCCATCCTTGTATCCCCCTTCATACTTTTCTCGATCAGACCACATGAATGTTCCTTGACCATTAAATTCCCCATTCCTAAATTCTCCTACATAATTCTTCCCATCAAGAAAAGTGTATGTTCCTTGACCATGTTTTATCCCATCCTCAAATTCCCCTTCATACTTTCTTCCATCAGACCAAGTGTATGTTCCTTGACCATTTGGTTTATCATCTTTGAATTCCCCTACATACTTATCTCCAACAGTCCAAGTGTATGTTCCTTGACCATTTCTATATCCATCCTCAAATTCCCCTTCATACTTGTCTCCTTCCCATTTCCCTTTTCCATAAGTAAATGTTCCTTGACCATGTTTTTTACCATCCTTCCATTCACCCATATACTTGGTTCCATTTCCCCAAAGGAATAAAACATCTGTTTCCTTTCCAATCACAGGAGAAGAAATAAGAAGGATTGAAATAAGAAGGATTGAAATGAGGATGATGAGTATATGTTTCATAGTTTATTGGTTATTTTGTTTTAGATTGGGGTTATTGTTTTATATAATTCCCATTCACCCACTTGTATGTGATATTTCCGTTTTTGGAAAATTGTGTTCCGTTCCAAAATCTCCCATCCTTGTGTTCCCCGACATACTTCCTTCCATCAAACCAAGTGTATGTTCCGTAACCATTCTCTTTCCCATACTTGAACTCTCCTTCATACTTATCACTAAAGATATCAATTATAATACCAAGACCATTTGGTTCCCCATTCTTTACTTCACCTTTATATACAGAGTGAACTTCTTTATCACCAAATCCTCTCCATACAATACCAGAAGAAGTATCCCATCTATAAAGAGTTTCATCTTTGTGACTATTTCCAATCACAGGAGAAGAAAGAAGAAGGATTGAGACGGTTATGAGTAGGTGTTTCACTTGGTTCCCTTTTTTTTGGTTTCAGGAGAATCCAATATATACCATCAATCGGTTTATTTTACAAGAAATGGGGATTTTACTTGGAGGGTCTGACTTGTGAAGAATTATTGGGGATTACTCACAAGAGAAAAAAGAAGAAGGATTGAGAGGAGAATAATAAAAGGGACCAAGTCACCACCCAAAGGATAATTAGGTCAAGATTTCAAGAACCAAATGAAATCGGAATATTTGTAAATAGAAAGGAATAAATATACTAGAGACCATCCTTCTATGTATTACAAATCCGCATTTTTTGACACATTTTTTTCTGTAAACTGTTCGAAATAACTATAGAGTTTATCTATCTCATCAGGTGATATTTCCTCTATCAGTTCCGCATATGTCTTTTTAATATAACCACCATTAACATTTTGTATTGGTAAGACACTTACGACCTCATTTTTGTTGTTTAGCATTTTTTCCTCCTCATTAAGGGAATTCAATTATAATGCTCGCACAGATGTGCATATATGTAACCAATTCCGCAGAATTAAATAAAAACACTACCGAAAATCGGAAGGTTTATATATGTCAAGACTTCTTTTTCTGATTTAGAGGGTGTAATTTACAAAAATGTGGGGATTTTACTTGGAAGGTGTCTGGCTGTGAAAAATTAGTGGGGGTTACTTACAGGAGATGATTATCATTCTCCTTCATTTTTACCTTCACCACCTCCACGATCACCATCAGGACCACGACCACTAAGTATAGAACCATGTAACAGTAAGATTGTTTTTGTGGCAATATTGCTTATAACGTTTTGCCGGAATACCAAGAAATACAATTACTAATATAAAAAACAACGAAATATTATCATTCATCCATTCAAATATGAAAAATTCTCTCCATTTTACGCCTATATTTTAGAATATGATTCCTAAAAGAAAAGGCTGTCAATCCCCTCAATAAATAGAAGAAAGGTTGCGAAAGAAATCTGAACAAGTTGGACATTGCCCAGAAACAACATTACACTCATCAATCCTGGTGCAGATTCCTTCCACAATATTCCCATTTCTTGTAAAATCTCCCGAATTTTGATATAACTTGGACTCCCCTAATAAAACTAACCACTAGGAAACCAAGTGAGACATCTACTCATTCCCCTCTCATTCCTTCTTCTTTCTACTCCTCTGTCTGGTCAGGAAATTGGTGTTCTTTATCAATATGAAACTTCTTCGGGTTTTGTGTGGAAAAGTGTTGGAAGTAAAAAACTCCAACCAAAATATGAGGGTGAAATAAAGAATGGTAATCCCAATGGATTCGGATTTATTACTTATCCATATGACGATAAAAGTATCCTTGGAGAATGGAAAAATGGTAAAGAGTGGAACACCAAACATACTAAAAAAAATGGAACACTTATAGGGAAGTTTGAGAATAGGAAGTGGATACTAATGTTTGGGGTGTTGTATATTGGACAGAGAAATGGGGAGTTTGGATATTTTACAGAGAAATGGGAAGGATTAGAGAATGAAGATAATAGGGGTATTGGAAAATATGAAGGAGAAATCAAAAATGGATTCCCAAATGGTCAAGGAACATTCACTTTAAATGATGGAGAAAAGTATGTTGGGGAATTCAAGGATGGTAAATCTCATGGTCAAGGAACATACACATTTAAAAAAGGGAACAAGTATGTAGGAGGATGGAAGGATGGGAAAAGGAATGGTCAAGGAACTATCACTTGGTCTGATGGGAAAAAGTATGTTGGGGAATGGAAGAATGGGAAATATAATGGTCAAGGAACACTTACTTTACCTAATGGGGAGAAATATGTTGGGGGTTACAAGAATGGGGAAAGGAGTGGTCAAGGAACATTCAATTTCTCGGATGGAGAGAAGTATGTTGGGGAATGGAAGAATGGGAAAAAGGATGGTCAAGGAATATTCAATTTCTCAGATGGAGAGAAGTATGTCGGGGAATGGAAAAATGGAGAAAAGAATGGTCAAGGAACATACACTTGGTCTATTGGAGACGAATATATTGGGGAATATAAGGATGATAAAAGATGGAACGGAATATATTACGACCAAAACGGAAACAGCATAGGAAAATATGTGAATGGAAAAGAGATAAAACAATAACCCTTTCCAAAACCAACCAATAAACTATGAAACACCTACTCATAATCCTCTCAACCCTTCTTCTTTATTCACCTCTGTTTGGTCAGTCATCCAAATATCAAAGTGTCAGTCAATGTGTTCTCCAAATGATGAAGGAGAGGGAGTTGACTGGTAATGAAATGTTTAAGATGGTACAGGAAGAATGTGAGAGGATTTTAGGAGAGGTTAAAGGTAAATGGAAGAAAAGACAAAAGGGGGTTTTGTTTTTTATTAATAGGAATATGATGGTGGGATGGTATGAGGATGGTGATGAGAAAAAGGATGGTAAATATGTGGGAGAAATTGAAAATAGGGAACCAAATGGTCAAGGAACACACACATATTCTAATGGGGAAATATATGTGGGCAAATGGAAAGGTGGGAGTCCTTGGATTGGAACAAAATATAATAAAAACGGGAAAATCCTTGGAAAGTGGGTAAATGGAAAGTTTCAGTAAGTAATCACACAAAACCAACCCCAATCATCTCCTGTGAGGAACACCCACTAATTCCTCACAGCCAGACAACCCTAATATGGAATTAGTCACTAACATATTTGGATGCATCAAAACTTGGAAAGAAACTTCCTAAATTTTGATTACCATTTTTCTCGACTGTTATTTGATAAACATCACCTTCTACTTCCCCATCACTCCAACTGATTTTATCAATCAATTTCATTCCATTTCTTTCGTAAATTTTCTTTGCGTGATCATTTTCACTTCTTACATTGAGATAGATAACACCAGATGCATGAGGTAATAGACTAATTTAATTAATAAACTGATTGAGGATTTTAGATACTACTATCAAGAGTCGTAGATACTATTTGGTTGAGGTGACAATCTGACTTTAGTGATTTTGTTTTGTTACCAATTCTGACTGTCCTTTGAATGATTTTGAAAATTATGACTACACCAACTGTATAGATCCATTAGTTTTGTTGAATACTTCTGAGTAAGTAACCCATTCGTATATGTGGGAACAGTTTTTGGTTCTTCTTAAATAAATTGGAAATTTCAAAGAAATCATCCTGTATTGCAAATCTTATATACGGATATGGAGTTGGTTTTTATTGATTGTTTGATTATCAATTATCGTTTCACAAACACCATCCACTACTGGAACCCCTCCACAATATTCCCATTTCTTGTAAAACAAACCGATTGATGTTATATATTGGATTCTCCTAAAACCATTTCTTGAGTTTGGAAGGTGTGGAAGTATAAATTATTGTCAAGAAGTTCAAATTGAAAACACTCATAAAATATATCCAAAAATTCTTATTCCTTATAATATGTCTGCCTATACCCACACTAATTTTTGGGGTTGAAGTTTGTAAGATTCCTTCTGGATGTCAGGTTGATGAAAAGGGAATATGTATAGATTGTGTAGAACAAGAGTTTGAAGAAGAGACTGAGGAAGAGAAATTAGAAAGAAAAATTGAGGAAGAGAAGGAACAAGAGAAAAGAGACCAGTTTTTGAAGAATTTAAGTCTTGAATTCTTTGGTGGATATGGAAACTCAAATTTCACATTTACTGGTCAAAATAATACCTCGATAGATAGACCTTACATTAATGAGGTAACCTATAATGGATTTTTATTAGGAACAAGATTACGAATTACACCAAGAGTTTCTTTTTCATTATCAAGTTTTAGAGGTGGTGTAAATACTGTGAAAGTAAACTCTGATGATGAATCAAAGTCTTCTTTTGATGAAGATGTATTCACTACAGAAATGAGTGGTGATACTTCTTTAACAGATTTGACGATAGACTATAACTGGAATGTAAAACAATGGAATTGGTTTATGGGTCTTGGAATTTCCAAACTAACATCAGACTTGAACTATAAGGATTTAACCTATGGTTCTTTCAAGTATGAGATTGATGAACAAAATGTATTATTCAATTCTGGTTTTAATTTCCATTTCATCAATAATTCTTTTCTTGGACTTGGATTCAAGATACTTCCAAACTCAACCTATAAATCAAACTCTACTGACAAAAAGATTGCTCAGTATAATTCCAGTTACACTTCTCCGATGTTACAACTAAGTATAACTAATATAACATTCAATTTTGGAATGATGTTTTAAAGTTGGTGAATGGAGAAGTTACAAAACCATAACACCCCCCGCCAAGTTAACCAATAGAAAAACCAGGAAACATTTACTCGTCATCCTCTGCTCATTCTTCTTTCTTCTGCTGAAGGAGGGAACCTTTAATAATGGATGTGCAAATTTTTCAATACAAGGAATCATAATTAGAGGAAATAAGAATTATCCTGAATGATTTCTTGTCATTTATTGCAAATGAATTAAGCAAACCACCATGGGATTTTAATCTTGATTTAGATCATGAAGTAGATTCCAATATGAATAATTTAGATAAATTGCACAACCAGATGGAAGATTATTATTGGTTGAAGTTGATGGTTAAATTGCTGGAACAATAAGTTTGAGAAAATTAGTGAGTATTCTGGTGAAATAAAGAGAATGTATGTCAGACTTAAATTCAGAGGGGAAAAATTAGGGGGATTTTATGATTGAAGAAGTGATTAGAGTTTCAAAAGAAAATGGGTTCCCAAAACTTATCTGGTGGATTGTGCGATTCCTTTTCCGACCACCCTTTATCGTCATTTAATCTACCACCGTGATGATATAGAATCCCCCATTCCTTAGACAGGATCACCTCATAGTTTTAATACTGTAAACTACTGTTTTATAAGCAATTAGTCAAGTAAAAAGGTATTTTTTGGGGAATTCAGAAGAAGGATTGAGAGGAGAATGAGTAGATGTTTCATAGTTTGTTGGTTGGTTTTAGGGGGGTGTATTGTTTTATCCTATTTCCCATTCACATACTTTAAATAAATGTTTCCGTTTTTGTCGTATGTTGTTCCGTTCCAAAGTTCATCATCCTTGAATTCCCCAATATACTTGTCTCCATTATAATAAGTCCATGTTCCTTGACCATTTTTCTTTCCACCCTTCCATTCCCCTTCATACTTTCCTCCATCAGGTATAGTGAGTGTTCCTTGACCATGTTCATATCCATTCTTGTATTCCCCCACATACTCACTTCCATCAAACCAAGTCCCTGTTCCTTGGCCATTCTTTTCCCCATCCTTGTATCCACCTACATACTTTAATCCATCAGGTGAAGTCACTGTCCCTTGACCATGATATTTCCCAACCTTGAATTTTCCTACATACCTTTCTCCATCAGAGAAAGTGAATGTTCCTTGGCCATTCTTTTCCCCATCCTTTAATCCACCTACATACTTATTACCATTTGGGTAAGTGATTGTTCCTTGACCATTTGGAATCCCATCCTTCCATTCCCCAACATACTTTCTCCCATTTGGGTAAGTGATTGTTCCTTGACCATTTGGTTGTCTATCTTCAAAAAATCCATCCTTGAATTCTCCTATATATTTTGCATCTTTATCCTTATTACCATCCTCAAACCATCCCCAATTATCATTTACTTCACGAAGAAACAAAACACCCGTTTCCTGACCAATCACAGGAGAAGAAAGAAGAAGGAAGGAGAGGAAAATGAGTATATATCTCACAAGGTTTCCTATAAGTGGTTTAAGATAACACAATATATACCACGATTCGGGGGTGTTTTACAAGTATTAGGAATGTTGTGGAAGAATTCTGAACCAGAATAGATGGATGCTGAATTATTAAAAATGTATGTGTTGATTATTAATTGATTTAAATTAATCTTCCGAAATTGGGAAGTTTATGGTTCAATGAAGGAAATGTTATAGAATAAATTTGTATTTAACAATTTAACTAGCAAATACTCATGATACATGTCCTTGCAAGTATAAAAGTAAAACCTAGCAAACGTGATATTTTATTAGAGCATCTAAAGTCTAACATTCCTAATGTAATTAAAGAAAATGGATGCATAGAATACAATTCTACAATAGATGTGGATTATCAAATGGATAATCAAACATTTGATGAAAACATGGTTACCATTATAGAAAAATGGGAAAATTTTGACTCTCTCAAAAATCATATGCATGCACCACATATGTTGTCCTATCGTAAAAAAGTAAAGGATTTAGTTGAAAATACTTCACTGAAAATTCTTACAAACACTTAATCCCTATAGAGTTTTCGACACTACCAACGTTCAGTAAAAAAATCGGGAACTAATCCAAAGATCTGTATATGGATTTTATATAGATTTGTCTATTTTAGAGGGGATTTCACTTAGAGGATGTCTGACTGTGAAGAATTAGTGAGGGTTAATTACAGGGGATTATAGGGTAGGTTTTAGGGTTTTACTTACTGTTTCACTCCATCCACAAACCTTCCAATAATGTTTCCGTTTTTTTCGTATAATGTGATGTCCCATTCTTTCCCATTCTTCCATTTCCCCACATACTTGGTTCCATCAAGAAAAGTCAAGGTCCCCTGTCCATTCTGCGTCCCGTCCTTGAACTCCCCTACAATCTTCCGTCCATCACCCCAAGTGAAGGTTCCTTGTCCATTCTGTTTTCCGTCCTTGAACTCCCCAACATACTTTGTTCCATAAGACCAAGTTTTGGTTCCCTGTCCATTCTGTGTCCCGTCCTTGAACCCACCTACATACTTGGTTCCATCAAGAAAAGTTAAGGTTCCCTGTCCACTCTGTGTCCCGTCCTTCCACTCCCCTATATAGTTGTTCCCATTAGACCAAGTGTAGGTTCCCTGTCCACTCTGTGTCCCGTCCTTCCATTCCCCTTCATACTTGTCTCCTTCCCATTCCCCTTTTCCATAAGTGTAGGTTCCCTGCCCAGTACGTTTCCCATCCTTCCATTCCCCTTCATACTTGTCTCCATCAGAGAAAGTGTATGTCCCTTGACCATTTCTCTCTCCATCCTTGAATACTCCCACATAACTTGAACCATCTTCATAAGTCTCCGTTCCAGGACCATTTTTTTTTTCACAGGAAGTTAGAAAAGAAGAAAGAAGAAGGATTGAGAGGATTATGAGTAGGTGTTTCATTTGGATTTCTTTTGATAGATTTTAGGGGAACACAATATATAACATCAATCGGTTCGTTTTACAAGGAAGTGGGAAGATTGTTGTACGAATTTTAGTCTGTTGGATGATTGTCCAACTTATACCCTTGAAAAGGTTTGGGAGTGAGTGTAAAATTTGTTATAAAAATGGGGTACAATCTTTTCCTTTTTTTAACACTAATCCATATCATTAACGAGAATAATATGTGAGACTACAAGGGGGTTTAGGAGGCGTAGATTCAAAGTAGTCGGTATAACTGATTTAATCGCATAAAGAGGTCCCTAAACATCTCAGTCAATACACTGAAATTATTTTAATTAATAATAATATTATCCCACCACTCCCAAAATACCGAATGGGGTATAATGATGGGGTATGATGACTATTCAAATGGTAAAAAAATTATTTTGATAAGAAAAGCAAAAATTCCTGATTTAGATGAAGTTATCCACTTATTGTATGATGATGGCCTTGGAAGAGATAGAGAAAGTGTCTCTAATAAGTATAAACAAAAATACTTATCTGTTTTTTCTGAACTTTTAGAAAGCAAGTATTTTGATATCTTTGTAATGGAAAAAAATAATGAAATTATTGGATTTTATCAAATTATGTATTTGCCACATATAAGTTTTAAAGGATCTAAAAGAGGTCAAGTTGAAAGTGTAAGAATTCGTTCTGACTCCCGTCGCAGTGGGTTAGGGACCAAACTCATGAATCATGCAATTGAAGTTGCTAGAGATAATGGGTGCTCCATACTTCAACTGACCTCAAACAAAAAGAGAAAGGAAACTGGTAAGTTCTATAAGAATTTAGGATTTAGTCCGACCCACGTTGGATACAAATTCTACTTATAGTAATTCTTTTAGTGTATAGGTGACACTTTGAAAGGAATTAACCATGACATATCGTAGTTATTTGGTAAGAAAGAAATCTGCATAATTATTGATACTGTTTATTTTGATTGTCTGACTGAGAAGAATTAGTGGGAGTTACTCACAGGGGGTGATGGGGTTGGTTTTAGGTGGTTATAATTATTTTACTTCCCATTCACTATCTTATATTCGAGGTCCCCGTTGTAAACAGTTCCGTTCCAGACTTTCCCATCTTTGAATTTCCCTACATACTTTGCTCCGTCATGGAAAGTGTATGTTCCTTGCCCATGATATTCTCCATCCTTGAATTTCCCAACATAATTGTCTCCATCAGGGAAAATTAAGGTTCCTTGACCATTTGGTCCTCCATTTCGAATATCCCCTACATATTTTCTATCCTTTTTTTTATTACCATTCCTGAACCACCTCCATTGGCTACTCTCCCAACGACGAAACAAAACCCCAGTTATTCTTTTCTCAACTACCACCGTAGGTTTCTTCTCAACTACCACAACTGGTTTTTCAATTATCTTCACCCCATTCACATACTTTCCAATGATGTTACCTTTTTTGTCATATTCTTTCCCGTTCCAAGATTTATTTTCTCTCCACTCTCCTACATACTTGTATCCCTTAATTGAAGTCCATGTTCCATGACCATGTTTTATCCCATCCTCGAATTCACCTTCATACTTTCTACCATCAGACCAGGTGTATGTCCCTTTACCATTTGGTTTATCATCTTTAAACTCCCCTACATACTTGTCTCCATCAGGCCAAGTGTATGCTCCTTGACCATGTCTATATCCATCCTTGAATTCCCCTTCATACATTTCTCCTTCCCATTTCCCTTTTCCAGAAATGAATGTCCCTTGACCCTGTTTTATACCATCCTTCCATTCCCCTACATACTTCCCTTTATTAGTGTTGATGATAACACCCAGACCATTTGGTTCCCCATTCTCAACATCACCTTTATATTGAGGGTGTATATCTTTATCCCCAAATTCTCTCCACTGAATACCAGAAGAAGTTTCCCATCTGTATAAAGTATGTTCCCCTTTTGGATTACCAAACAAAGGAGAAGAAAGAAGAAGAAGAATTGAGAGGAGAATGAGTATATGTCTCACTTGGTTTTCTAATTGGTTATTTCAGGAAAACCCAAAATATAACATTAATCGGTTTGTTTTACAAGAATTGGGGATTCCACTTGGAGAGTGTCTGATTGTGAAGAATTAGTGGGGGTTACTCACAGGAGATGATGGGGGTTTGTTTCACTTGGTTTCTGTAAATTCAAATCACTTTATATTAAAAATACTCCAGAAATGTTATAATACTACTAAGTAGTAACACATTATTAAAGGAAAGTCATTTGACCGATGAAATAGGAATTAGATACCACAATGGAAGGTATTGGAACGAGAAAGAATCAGAACAACCACCCGATAGATATTGGGATGGTGAACTAAAAAATGGGATCCCACGCGGAACAGGAACTTACTATGTCCCTAATGGTGCAACATATGTTGGAACATATAAGAATGGGAAAAGACACGGTAAAGGAACTTTTTAATTGGTCAGTAGATGGCGATAATGACTCATCAGATTCGAGGAAAGAATATACTGGTAAATACAAAATTGAAGGGATGATAAATTTATAAAATTACCTTTCCGCACCTTATATACAAAAATACCCTCACAAATCTGAGGATTCATTTAACCCATCCTGTAAATTCCATACTTTTTATCAAGAGTTCACTATCCAATTTAAATTAGAAAATCTTGGAAGTTCGAAAACAATAACATTAGGAACAAAATAACACCTATGATTAAAAAAGTTCTCATTTCCTTATAATTTAATTTCATAAAAGTGGTGTGAATACCAGACTGTTCCCTATATACACACCACTGCAAGTCCTTTCGTTGTAGAAAGGAGGTGATTATTATTTCTTGAAACAAGGTTATAGTTCTGTCTTATTTAAATAACCACCTCTCCAAAGATATATCATCATTATCACAATATAAGTTAATGTAATTAAAAAACCTCCAAATAATTTATAACTAACCCAAACATCAAGGGTGAAATTGTAAGCAATTATTATATTTAAAAGACCTGAAATTAAAAATCCCAAAGACCAACCACGAGATAATTTTTTCCAAACATTATCTGGCAGTAGAATTGTCTTACCCATAATCATTTTTATTAAATTTTTTCCACTAATAAATTCAACACTCAAAAGTAAGACAGAGAAAATCCAATTAATTACAGTTGGTCTCCAAAATAAAAATTCCTCATTTCTAAAAAATAATGTCGAACCTCCAAACAATAGAGATATACCAAAAACTATCTTAGTTTTTTTTGAAACTTTCTTTACTAGAAGATACTCTAAGCATACTTGGATAAAAAGACCTATGAGTAGTATTAAAGTCGCAAAAAATATATCCCGAGTATAAAAATAGGTTATAGTGAAAAATATTATTGGTAAGTATTCAATAATTTGTTTCATTTCAAAATTATCTCAATAAGATTGAATAAATATTAATTAGTGAAAGGATACAATTCCTTTTATATCTAACTCCCTTCCTAATCTTTATGAAAATAAGAACTCTGTTAAAAAATATATTTCTTCAAGAATTAATATAATGATTAGAAAAAGTCTCCATCTCATATTAATTATCAAACTCTACTGAAACCTCCCCATCCATAACTTTCGTGGAAATAATTTTACTGACCTTATACGAACTAGATTTCAATGATACTGTAAAGTCTTTTTGAATAAAAGTCTTTGTCTAAAATTTTTAGGATTTTACATCTGAAAAATTTTTGTTCGTAGGGTTTTCTTGCTTGCATGATATAAGTCTTTTTACTCATAAACCTCACTCACTTGAACCTTATTATAATATTGAAACTGAATGGTCGTTTTGAATGAGTTAGGACAAACGGGCTCAGTAAATGATAATAAGGCGGATTGAATAAATTGGACTTTGAGGAACTATCTAGTAGACATTTTTTTCTTAAACAATTTTGTCCGTCTTTTTGGGAAGAAAAATTAAATTTTACTCACACTTTGAAGAAAAAGGGGAATATGTGTGAACAACTGAGGAATTAGTAATTACAAGAGATTGTGTAGAAATGGACATTCTTAGGATGATCATAATTCATAGGTGAGACTCGAACTCCCACTCCATTACTGAAACTAGCAGGTCTACCAATTCCGCTACTACGGCCTCACTCACGGATTATTAATGCTATCGTCTTGATAATTAAGTAGTAACTATTTTGTGCATCCAAGTTAAACTTGAAGCTGTCACAGGTAAGCTGGAGACTGAAAGCTGCAATTCTTAAAATCGGAAAAATTAATTAAAAGGAGAATTACATGGGAAACCTTATTCAGGGGACTTCCACAAAATTAAAATATTGGGTCGCTCTTTTTCAAAGACAACGTCAAGTCCGGTATGGTGTGCTTGTCGGCTATCTCCTTATCTGGCTCTTTTCATCCGGAAGCCTTTCTACAACCATCTGGGTTGGAGTTGGAATCGGACTCGGCTGGATTAGCGGAAGAGACAACAAGAAAGAAAATTAAAATGCCGGGCTCAGTCTTAATAACCGGCGCCAGCACAGGAATTGGTAGGGCTTTGGCTTTTGAATTTTCACGCAGGGGTTTTGCCTTAGGCTTATGCGCAAGACGTCTGGAATTGCTGGAGGAGCTCGAAGAAGAATTGTCCGGTGAAAATCAGGTTGCGGTTGCTCATCTTGATGTTGCGGATCTGGAAAGTGTTCCGGAAGTCTTAAACAAGCTTACAGATGAACTAGGTGGAGTCAGTATTATAATTGCAAATGCCGGGATCGGCGGAAGAAGTTATCCGGGAGAAGGGACCTTTCATCAGGACCGTAAGATAATAGAGATTAACGTACTTGGCGCAATGGCCACCATTGATGTAGGTGCAGATATACTAAAAAAACAGGGTGGCGGACAAATCGTAGGAATTTCTTCAATCGCAGGTTTTAGGGGACTTTCCTCAACCCCGGCTTATTCTGCTTCCAAGGCAGCACTTTCAACATACATGGAGGGTATCCGGAATCACCTTCTGAAATACAAGATAGCCGTCACTGTCATCAATCCGGGATTTATTGACACTCCCATCAATACCCATCGAAAAAGCCGCCCCTTTATTATTTCTGCAGAAAAAGGAGCTCAGCTGATGGTTGACATGATTGAAAAGCAGGTTTTGTCCTCCACCGTTCCGGTTTGGCCATGGGCAGTAATTTCTCGAATAATGTACCTGATTCCGGAACGTCTCTGGAGCAAAATCAACGTCTGAGTAATTCTGAGTTGCTCCAAAAAGCATCATTTGTTTTAGATATTCCAAACGCAGAAACTAAATCGAGATCTAATATCCCTTTCTTTTAAGAGAATGTAATTCCAAACCCCGCCTTTTCAATCGTGTCCTGCAATTGTTCCTGCGAAATTTTTTGAGGGGTCATATTTCATTGAGGCTTGTTTCTCAGCATAAGAAACGGTTACTGACTGTACACCGTCTTTTCCATAAATTACTTTTTGCAGTCGCGATGAGCAACCGCCACAGTGCATTCCTGAAATATCCCAATTAACTGTTCCCATATATTCCGTGTTGAGTAAGGTCGGCTTTAAGCTACCTTTAAAATGTGTTCGCAGCTGTTTAATTCAAAAAAATAATATTGATAATATTTTTGTAGTCTCTGCTTGATGAAACATAATGAACCAGTTATATAGCTTGTTAATGTAATTCCATTATACTGTAGGGGGGTATAAAGTAAAGAAAAAAAGGAACCAGTTTTGCAGACTAATTGTGACTCGTGTCTGAACAAAGTACCATCGGGAGGATGTGTCTAATTTTCAGTCTTAATCAAGAGGGGAGAGATATGATTGAAGACTTTATCAAAGCACTACCAAAAGCCGAATTACACCTGCACATAGAGGGTTCTCTTGAACCCGAACTGATGTTTGAGTTGGCAGAACGGAACAATGTACCTTTGCCGTTTGCATCCGTTGAGGAAGTACAGGCGGCATATGTATTCAGTGATTTACAACCATTTTTGGATATTTACTATGCCGGGGCAGGAGTACTTTTACAGGTGTCTGATTTTTTTGATTTGACATGGGCTTATATACAGTGTGTTCAAAAACAAAATGTGCGGCATATTGAAATCTTTTTTGATCCTCAAACTCACACCGATCGAGGTATTCCTTTCCAAACTGTGATCACCGGAATCCACAAAGCACTGGTTGAAGCAAAACAAAAATTCGGAATTACTTCGCGTTTGATTCTGTGTTTTTTAAGGCATTTAAGTGAGGAAGCCGCTTTAGCGACTTTAGCAGATGCTCTGCCTTTCCGTGGGTGGATTGAAGGAGTTGGGTTGGATTCATCTGAAGTCGGATTCCCTCCAGAAAAGTTTGAACGGGTTTTTGCAAAAGCAACTGATGCAGGTTTACGAAAAGTCGCACATGCCGGGGAAGAAGGGCCTCCGGAATACATTTGGCAGGCTTTGGATTTACTCGGAGTTTCCCGGATTGACCATGGAGTGCGCTGCATGGAAGATCCAAAACTAGTGGAGCGCCTCGTTAAAGGGAAAATACCCCTGACCGTCTGTCCACTTTCAAACACAAAATTACGTGTTTTCGATAAAATGGAGAATCACAACCTCAAACAAATGTTGGATGCCGGACTTTGCATAACCATAAATTCCGACGACCCGGCTTATTTTGGCGGCTACATGAATGAGAATTTTCTGGCCGCTCAAAATGGTTTAAATCTGAGTCAGAAAGACATTGTTCAAATAGCTAAAAACGGATTTACAGCCAGTTTTCTGCCACAGGAAGACATTGACGTTCACCTGAAATCCATTGATGAATTTGTTGCTGAACAAATAATTTCAGATTGAACGTTTGAGAATCAATAAGTTACCTCCTAGAATCAATACTATGCCGATTACTGCATACGCAGACCATTGATAACCTTCGAATATTGTTGAAATTCCCAGTGCAACTAAAGGAAAAATCAAGGTTGCATATGCTGCACGCTCCACCCCGACCCGTCCCAGTAATGTGAGGTAAGACCAAAAGGCAATGATGGATGCAAAAACGGAGAGAAACACCAACGAACTGATGTACGAAACAGTGAACTCAAAATTAAATTCACGTCCTGTTGACCATGCTAATACAAGCATCAGCAGTGCTCCGTATGTCATCCCATAAGTGTTTGACTGTACCACCGGAATACCCTCGCGTTGATTTCTGGCAGAAGCGATATTACCCAGCGAAGCTAAAAATGTTGCCAACACTGCCAAAGCCGCTGCAAATAAATTTTCTCTTCCAGTTTCAAAATCACTGACTTCCGGCCAGAAAATCAGTATGATACCTGACAGTCCCAAAACGGCTCCAATCACAACACGAAGTTCCAGACGGTTTTTTAGAAAAATTACTCCGTTCAGCATGTTCATCACGACAATGGTGCTGAATATTACTGCAGCCAAACCGCTGGTGAGTGATAATTCGCAAATGTAGAAAAGCCAATAATTGAGGGCAAAGAGACTCACTCCCTGCAAAAACATGAAGCCGTGGTCACGGAGTCTAAAACTCAACTGAAGTCCTGAATACCTGCAATAGATCCATGATATTCCGGAAGCCAACAGGAAACGATAGGCGACAGAAACCATTGGATCGGCTACACCAAGCTGAAATTTGATGACTAGCCAGCTTGAACCCCAAATGAGGATGGTCACAACGTAAAGCAGTACGTTTTGCACTGATCCAGATAAAACCGAATATCCAGTGCCGCCTGAAGCTCTGGTGCCAATTGTCAAATTCGTGCTCCGCCATCGATTTCCAGCATACGTCCTGTGTAGTATTCATTTTTGAGGATGAAGAGCGCGCCGTCAGACATTTCACTTGTTTCCGCAAATCTCCGCAGTGGGATACTATTGGTGAATTTTTCTTTGATGTCGTCCCTTAAAGAGACCACCATTTCAGTAGCAGTGAACCCGGGAGCAATGCCTGCAACCCTGATTCCGTAATGCGCCAGTTCCTGTGCCCAGAGAACGGTCATTGCAGAAACCCCCGCCTTTGCTGCAGAATAGTTGCTTTGCCCAAAATTTCCTGAGCGAGCAACACTGGCAATATTGATGATCACACCAGGTTTTTTCAGTTCAACAAATTGTGCTGCTGCTTCACGTCCACAAAGGAAAACACCTGTCAAGTTTGTATCTATGACTGCCTGCCATTTGGAAAGGGGGAATTTTCTTATTTCTCGGTCCTTGACCTTGACTAGAAGACTGTCCCGTAAAATGCCTGCATTATTGATGCTTGCGTCCAGTGTCCCAAAATCACTGACTACCTGAGAATAAACATTCTCAACGGCGGATTCTTCTGTCACATTTAATTCGTAACCGCGTGCTTCAACACCTTTGTCTTCACACTCCTTGCGGGTTTTTCCCAGTGCATCCAGATCAATATCAGCAAGTGCGACTTTCATTCCGTTGGCTGCACAGTCCAGTGCAAATTGTCGCCCCAAACCCTGGGCCGCCCCTGTAACAATAATTACTTTATCCTTGAGTTCCATTTGATTTTATCTTTTAAAATTTTTGATGCGCCATTCCTGTCATGAATATGCATTTTTTCCCAGATTATTAGTAGATAATTTAGAAAGGCATTTGATTAAAAAAGCTGGCGGAGGGAGAGGGATTCGAACCCCCGAAGACCTTGCAGCCTTAACGGATTTCAAGTCCGTCGGTTTCAACCACTCACCCATCCCTCCGTTACAACTTATGGTCTATAATATACAGTAATTACTCAAGTCTGAATTCTTTATCTGTGGAGTTTTTCAAAAAAATTATAATTTAATAACAAGTGTACTACTTGTCATTCCGAACTTGATACGGGATACGAATTCCACATCATGCTGAATTAAATAATTGAAAGTATCCCCCCTGAAATCCGGGTTTTAGCTACGCTTCACAGATGTGCTACTTCCCGGACACCCCTTGCAATTGTCATCTTTAATCCAAAAATATATTAATGATATTTTTGGATAAATTTATTTTTCAACTAATACTAATTAATTCCTGGGCCAGTACAGATTGGGGATCTTAAAACTGTTAATATTAATGATTGAGGGCTTGCTCAAAAACTTTAAGGGTTTCTGTGAGCATGATTTGGGGATTGAATCGAGTTTCTGCATCACGACGTGCTCCCTGACCAAGTCGTTCACATAGTTTCGGATTTGCCAGAATTTTGCGTAACTCTTCCGTTAGCGATTCCGCAGTTTGTGTTTCAGCCAAATATCCATTTTCTCCGTGCCGGATTATTTCCGGAAGACATCCTGTCGGGAATGCAACTACCGGTGTAGCCACTGAAAAGAATTCTACCGCAACCCTGCAGATGACTTCAGATTCCACTGAACTTACAACCCCGACATCAGCAAATCCCATTAACTGTCTGATATCCTCTCTCATTGTAATTAGCCTTACATGTGCTTCAAGTTTAAATCTCCGGATATCATTATGGAGAGCCTGCATTTCCGGCTCATTGCTGGCTGAGTCTCGGTACGGTATAAGCAACACCAAATCAGGAAATTCAGTCAGTAATTGACTCAAACTTTGTAGAAGGATACGCTGCCCCTTGACAGGACGAATACGTCCAACAACTGCCAGAACTTTGGCTTTTTGGGGAATTTCAAATTCAGTCCGGTAATCTTCTGGCGGCTTCAGAGGTAAGTCCGAACATTCAACAGGATAGTAAATTGTTTTCAGCTTTTCCGGTGAAATTGGAACTGCATCAAGTAACCGCTCTGCAACTATTTCTCCGGCAGTAATGTAATTTGCAGTCCAATCAATGTGCATTTTTCGATTCAGCCAATGCTGAAGCAATGGCCTGGTAGTGCCGCGTGTTCTGATAACCGGAATGAGATTTTCAATACGATTACTAGACAGGGAACGTGCAGCAAAAACAAATAGAGGGAAACCTTCCGAGCGATGTGGATTGATCAAATCAATCTGTTCTTCCAGTAGAAACTTTTTGAGTTTCCTGTATGCCACTAAAAGCTGGAGGGGATTCTTGCTGTTGAGATTGATATGCGTAATTAGACGCAAACCTCGTTCACTGAGGTGTTTAGAGTTGAGCGAGTCCGGTCGGGTAAGCACGAAAACTGAATGCCCCGCCTTTTTAAGCAATAGCGCAATTGCAGCCGCATACGCAGCTTCCGCGTTCCACCAGTGGACGTTGCTGCCGATAAGGATCTTCATTAATAAATTGCGTTTCGGGGAACGCCTGTATAAAGGATAACATATCGGTAATTCCTCCCAGACGAAGAGAAATCAAATCCATGGTTACGACAGTCTTTTCTCGATCGTTTTGCTTCATTAACAAAACTTTTTACTGCCCGCGCAGTTGCTTGGCAACTTCAATTTCTGAGTTCTCCACTAATTCAGAAAGCTCATCAACGGAAATCATCATGCTTTTCCGGTCAGGTATAATGGCATAAAGATATTTAACATATTCAGGAACCATTGTTAAATATTGTTGATTACGCTCCAACTTTATTTGACGCACCATAAAATGCTCCATCTGTTCCTGCGACATATTTCGCATCACGTTTATGAACGCAGTGGAACTTTCTTCCAGTTCCTTACTAATATCAGTAGGATAAAATAATTTTAACTGTTTCCTTGAAAGTAATATTCTTACTAATCCCACCATAACCAGGCAAACCACAAATCCGTCAACCCAATGTACACCCAAATATCCCATGAAACCCAGCAAAAAATACACTGCACCTGTAATCGAGCCCAGCAATTGCAAGGTCATTCTGACTTTTTCAACAGAAAGGTACTTGAAATTGTAACGTTTTTCCTTAACAAATAGTGACAATCCATCAGTAAATTTTGGATCAACCATGACGATTTCCTCCGCGGAAGCAAGCTGGTTTTTCAAATCCAGTTCAAGCAGTTTCTTTTTTTCAAGTGCCCGTTCATTAATCACTTCCTGCATTACATATCGACGGGATGAACGTAGTCTTTCACATAAATTTTGGATATGTTCATTCGGGTTTTCATCTGTTCCGGCCATTGGACTTGCTTTAAATATTGCACGTTCACTAAGATAAGATATTACATCATCATACAGATCCTGCATATCTGCGGGAATAATACTACTGCCGGTTTCTTCTTTCTCTGCCTCAGATTTTGCTGACAAATCCATTTCATTCCGAATTAAAATAGCAAATATATTTGCAGCAATTTCTCCATTAGTAGGATTAAGTCCTGCCATACGAACGAATACGTCGCTGACAATTGAAGTATAAGTTGAGTATATTTTTCCCTTGTATTCTATATCCGGCTTTTCAAGATTATAATACCCCATTATAATTGAATTTATCATCATGTGTAGGAATGTATCATAATCTTCATTGTTGGCACTTTGGTTGGCAATTGCCAGCCAGCTCAAGGCTGCATATTTATCTCCTGTTTCCGGAGCTTCCAGCCACATTTCAGTGGCATCAATAAAATAGCCAACTTTACCAGGGGTTCCAGTATTTTTCCAAATATATGCAGCAGCTTCAGCAGATGCAGCATCGAGATCCATTTGCTTCTGAAAGATCACCGTCACATCCCTGACAATCCGTGCAGCAAAATTTTCCGGTACATCTTCATCAACTGTTCCTTCAGTTTCTTCTTCAGCCATGATCTATTGAATTCAGTTTTCAAACATTTTTTATTGATCATCGGTACGCCAGTCTTGGCGCTTAAGAATTTCTTCCTGCAAAAGCTCTAAAAAAGCATCAAACGCCAAGGTCTTGCGATCCTTACTTCCGTAACGCTGCCAGGTTACTGTTTGTCCTGCTTGCTCGTTTTCTCCCACAATCAAAATATTCGGAATTTTAGCAACAGCAGCAGATCTGATTTTTTTACTGAATGAATCATGAGAATCATCCAATTCTGTACGCACAAACGAACTATACAAACTATCATTCAAACCGTGTGCGTAATCATTGAAGGCCGATGCCACAGGAATCACCCGTACCTGCAGAGGTGCCAGCCAGGTTGGGAATGCTCCACCATAATGTTCAATCAAAAATGCGACAAATCGTTCATGCGTTCCCAGTGGTGCACGATGAATAATTATTGGTGTGTGCTCCTGATTGTCACTTGCGATGTAAGTCAAACCAAAGCGTTTTCCCATCACCAAATCAAGTTGATTTGTTGAAGCAGTTTCTTCTCTACCAATTACATTGGTTACTTGAAAATCAATTTTCGGCCCATAAAATGCGGCTTCCCCTCGCACTGCTTCATAGGTAACTCCAACTTCTTCCATGACTTCCGTAATAAGCGTTTCAGCTTTTTGCCAAAGTTCCGGTTCATCTACAAATTTTTCAGTGTCTTTTTCTGCTAAGGAAAGGCGCATCCAAAAATCTTTTAATCCAAAGAGTTCATAGTATTGAGTGTGGAGATTCAAAACATTGAGTAATTCTGCTTTAGCCTGTTCAGGAGAACAGTAAATATGGGCATCATTCATGGTCATGCCGCGAACCCTCAATAATCCGGCCAGTTCACCTGATTGTTCATAGCGATAACAAGTACCATATTCTGCCAAGCGTATAGGTAAATCGCGATAACTTCTCGGCTCTGCTTTGTAGATCATGTGATGGTGGGGACAGTTCATTGGTTTTAGGAACAAACGTTCTCCATCCATTTCCATAGGCGGAAACATACTGTCTTCATAAAACGGCAAATGTCCGGAAGTATGGAATAATTCTTCTCTGGTGATATGCGGTGTGGAAACCCGTTTGTATCCTGCCAGAAATTCTTTTTCCTTGGCCAGTTTTTCTAATTCTTCTCTAATCACAGTCCCGTTTGGCAGCCACAATGGCAACCCTTTTCCAACTTCTTCACTGATGGCATAATAATTTTGTTTGCTGTTCAATTTTCTGTGATCCCGCTCCATAGCCAGTTGACGTTTTTCTTTAAATTCCTTGAGTTCATCTCCTGTCTCAAAGGCCAGTCCATAAACCCTTTGCATCATGTTGTTTTCCTCAGAACCTTTCCAATAGGCACCTGCCAATGAATCGAGGGAAAAACAATTCTTTGGGATTTCGCGTGTGGAATCCACATGAGGCCCCTCGCACAAATCCCAAAACGGTCCGTTGCGATAAAGACTGAGAGTCTCATTTTGTGCAGAAAGATCTTCAACCTGTTCAATTTTGTAACCCTGATTATCTTTGTCTAACCGTTCCACCATCTCATCATGACCCAGTTCTTCGCGCTCAAAAATCTGTCCTTTCTTAATAATTTGACGCATACGCTTTTCCAGCATCGGCAAGTCTTCAGGACTCAACGGTTCAGTCAAATCAAAATCGTAATAAAATCCGGAATCAATCGGCGGGCCAAATCCGAGTTTTGCGTCAGGACGGATTTCCAACACAGCCTGAGCCAAAACATGTGCCAAAGAGTGTCTTATTTTATAAAGATCAGAACTGAAGTAGGTTTTTCCCATTTATATATCAGTAAGTTATACTATAATTTATTTCCTGTAGATTTTATATGATTTAAAGTCAGGCTGGATGCTGAACCTCTGCTGTTTCATTCCATGAAATGTCAGGAACAACTTTTTGTTGATCTTTCACAAAATTTGGATGAGTTTCTAAAGCCAAAGTCAAAGATTCTTTGACATTTTTAACTGCTTTAATTTTCAAACCTTTCCTGATTTCATCAGGAATTTCCACAAGATCTTTTTCGTTTTCTTCCGGAATAAGAACTGTTTGAATGAGCCCCCTTTTGGCAGCAATAAGTTTTTCTTTCAAACCACCAATTTCTGTAACATGACCGCGTAATGTAATTTCACCAGTCATCGCCACGTCATAACGTACAGATATTTTGGTAAAGCTGCTGATAATAGCCATCATCACGGGAAGTCCTGCAGAAGGACCATCCTTGGGAGTGGCACCTTCGGGCAGATGAACATGCAAATCTGTTTTTGAAAATATTTCCGGATCAATACCCAAATATTCAGCATTACTGCGAACATATGAAAAGGCGGCTTTGGCTGATTCCTGCATCACATCTCCCAGCGTACCAGTCAAAACAACTTTCCCTGAACCGGACATTAAACCAACCTCGATGAGGAGCAATTCACCTCCCATTGAGGTAACTCCAAGCCCTATCGACACTCCTACCTCGTTTTTTTCTTCCCGCTGATCGTGATGAAATTGAGGGACGCCCAGCAAGTCGTGCACTAATTTTGGTGTTACTATAGTAGTCTTCTTTTCTTTAGTTCGTACCAGACGTGTAACTATTTTTCTGCAAACTTTACCTATTTCACGCTCCAAATTACGTACACCTGCTTCCCTAGTATAACCCTGAGTAATTTCCTCAATAGCAGATTTTCGGAACCGCAATTGTTTTTCATCCAAACCATGAAATTTACGCTGACGTGGAGTTAGAAACTGAGTAGCAATATGTAGTTTCTCCAATTCTGTGTATCCAGATAAGTGGATAACCTCCATCCGGTCCAGTAATGGACCGGTAATATTTTGAACACTGTTTGCTGTACAGATAAATAGGACATCTGCCAAACTGTACTCAACATCCAAATAGTGATCAACGAAGGTGTTATTTTGTTCCGGATCCAGCACCTCAAGCATGGCTGCAGAGGGATCACTTATATTGCTTTGATATAACTTATCAATTTCATCAATAAGCAAAACCGGATTAGTGCTTTTGGCTTTTTTGATAGACTGAATGATTTTTCCCGGCATAGCGCCAATATAGGTGCGGCGATGACCGCGTATTTCAGCTTCATCTCTAACACCTCCCAGACTGATGCGTACAAAATTACGTCCCAGTGCACGGGCTACCGATTTGGCCAGGGATGTCTTTCCCACTCCCGGAGGTCCGGTCAGGCAAAGAATAGGTCCTTTCAATTTCCCTTTGAGTGAAGCCACAGCCATATATTCAACGATGCGTTCTTTAACTTTTTCCAGTCCATAATGATCCTCATCAAGAATCTTCTCAGCTTGTTTAAGATCAAAGTTGTCTTCGGTCCGTATCTGCCATGGCATTGAGACCAGCCACTCCAAATAATTACGTACAACATTAGCTTCAGATGACATTGGTGACATCATCCGCAATTTTTTCAATTCTTTCTGCGCTTCACTTTCCACTTCTTCTGGCATTTTTGCATCAATGATCTGTTTGTCCAAAACATCCATTTCAGCCTTAGGATCATCCATCTGTCCAAGTTCTTTTTGGATGTTGCGTAACTGATCTTGAAGGAAATCGTCTTTCTTGGTATCACTTATCTGATCTGTTGCCTTTTTCTTCAATTTATCTTCAAGCTGTACGATTTTCATTTCATCTTTCAAAACATCCAGAACGTGCTGTAGACGAGTTTCAGGATTCAACGTCTCCAGCAGCAGCTGTTTTTTTTCACCTGATATTTCCAGCAATGAAGATACTTTGTCACTCACCTGAAGGAAATCGACCTGATCCAAAGAGTCTAAAATTTCTTTACTCAACTTAATTTTGCGCTGATCCACGTGGTTTTTAAACAATTCACGCACCATTTCTGCTTGTTTCTTCAACTTTTCCAGGTCAATATCAAAAGCATTTTCATCTACACCCTGAACCTGAGCCAGGTACTCTTTTTCATCTAATTTAGTAGCCAGCAATTTCCCCCTTCGGCTACCCTCAAAGAGCGCCTTTACAGTGCCGTTTGGAAGACGCATTACCTGAAGTACCCGACCCAAAACGCCAATTTTATACAAATCGTTTTCGTTCGGATTTTCAACTGAAGAATCCCGCTGAGTAACGACAAAAATTGCTCTATCTCCCGCAAGGGCTCGTTCCAATGCATCCATAGAAGCTTGACGCCCGACAAAAAACGGAACGGTGGCTCCGGGAAAGACAATCTCTTCCCTCATCGGAAGTAATGGTACGATCACAGGTTTAAGTTGCACAGACATTTTATTTGTTTTGAGTTAAAAGGTTCATGTATTAGCAGTTTAAGCCAGTAGTTATTAAGCAATTCTTCAGCCTAATATTCTGATGGCTTAATTTATTTCTACAGGACATCATTTTGTCTTAATTATCTTCTCAGGGTTTTGGAATGAAAGTGTCAAATAGAAAAACCAAATTTCGGCCACAGCAAGTAGCAAAAGGAAGATTAAATAATTGTTGACATAAAGCGCTCCCGCAACAGTTGCACCAACAAAATGACCGATAAATTGTGCGAAATTATATACTCCCATCGCAGTACCTTTAGTTTCTGAAGTTGTACTACGAGTGACGAGAGAAGGGAATATTGGTTCAAAAACATTAAAACCCATAAAAAAGAAATAAAGAGCAGTCACAAACCATATCATTCGGTTCTGCTCCTGTCCAAGACCCATGAAAACCAGCGATGCTAGTAGGAGCACAATTCCAAAAAGCATCACTTCACGGAAACGGTTCTTTACCTCTGCAAAAATTGCGGCCAGTACCATGGCCATCGCACCTGCCAGCATCATCGGCAAGTATATTTTCCACATCTCAGCACGTACAAAACCATGCTGGACCAAAATCATTGGTATCAGAAAAAATGTAGATGACAGACCTGCACCACAAACAAAACCACCCCAGCTGATTGTACGCAAAGCCGGTACCTTCCAAACCATCTTTGCCATGTTCCAAAAAGAGATGTTTTGCGGAAGCAGATTTGTCGTCTCAGGATTTGGGACAGTCGTCAGAACCAGGACCAAACTCGCCACCGAAAGAACCGCAATCATCAAAAACATTCCGTTCAATCCCAACCACTCACCAAAAAACGGTGCTGCCCCAAAAGCAAAAGCAAAGGCAATTCCAACGCTCGCACCTAACGCCGCATTTGCCCGTGTACGTACTTCCGGACGTGTTAAATCTGCAATCAAAGCAAATACAGTTGAACTGATTGCACCGGTGCCTTGAAGAAAACGGGCTACAATCATCCAATGTATCGAATCCACAAAAGCAGCAAGGACATTTCCGGCAACAAACAAGCACAAACCGATCACAATCACCAGTTTCCGTCCTGCTCTGTCACTCCACATTCCAAATGGCAATTGAAGAAATCCCTGTGTCAATCCATATGCACCAAATGCTACTCCAATCAGAAAAGGAGTTGCACCTTTCAAATCCATTGCAAGTACACTAAAAACCGGCAACAACAGAAAAATACTGAACATCCTGAAAAAAAGGACCCCGCTCAAGCTGTAAATGCTCCTTTTTTCTGTTGAAGTAAAAATTGGGTTTTTTGCTGATTCGCTCATTTATTATTTTAGTTCCAGATCGTACCTCCTTTTTTCGAGGAAAAACAAATTACAAGTACTTAGATTATGACAACCTCAGGCTTGAAATTCAAGCTTTAGAGAAAATAATGCAGACATTGATCTTAAAAAATGTCCCGCCATCAACTTGCAATACATGTATGCATACACTTGGGAAAAGTACTAATTCGAGATGAACAAAACTGGGGAAAAAGCAGATTATTTGTGAATTTAGTAATTAAAACTTGATTCAGGTCTCAACTTATTCTAAGTTTCAATGAGCTTATTTAATTCATGGAATAAACTGCCTCGGTTGAAAAAGTAATTAGACAAAAACAGATCCTGAACCAGTTGGTCAATTTGTGACATTAAGTGTGCTGCTCCTGCTAGAAAATAACAAAACTCAAATCAGTCCCAATTTCACAGATAACTTTCAGGCTCTTCTAGATCAGAACAAATGATTGACGAAAATTCCTCCACCGTCATTGTTAACATTCATGGCTTGTTGGGAGAGCAAGATTGCATTCAAATGGATTTTGAAGAAGAGCTTCTTGTAGAGGAAGAGCAATTTATTGTTGATAATGTGGCTTACGAAATTGTCCGAGTAATAAAAGAAGATGTCGAGTATCCTGTCGTTTATGTCGTAATTCTCGACATTCTCAGTCATACTTGATATTTGTTCCCTGTCTTTGTTCTTTGCCATGACATGCCTGCAACACTCCAAAAAATTCTACAGAAAATAAAAACAGACTCTACGGTTATTGAATTACAGGGACTTTCAGGATCAAGCAAAGCGCTGTTAGTTTCCATGCTCAGCCAAATACCTGAGCAGCCTGCAGATAACATAAAACCGCTGGTTGTAGTCTGTGAGTCTTTTGACGTTGCAGAAGTCCTGCTTAACGACCTATACTATTTTTTTGGAAAAGAAGGAGTACACTTTTTCCCGTTCTGGGATGTGCTTCCTTTCGACAATTTTTCTCCACACAAAGGACTGGTCGCACAGCGTTTTAAAACACTTGATGCATTACTAAATTCAGAGGTACGAGTCCTTATCACAACTCCAAACGGGATGATGCAGCGCTTTCTACCCCGTGCCGCTTTCCAAAAAAACACTCTTTCTCTGAGCACCGATTTTGTCGGTGGAAAGCAGGAACTCCGGCAACAATTGTTAAATTCCGGATACATTCAAGTGGATGTTGTTGAAGATCAGGGAGAATTCAGTGCTCATGGAGATATCATGGACGTCTTTCCGCTGAATCAGGAAAAACCGGTGAGGATGGAGTTTTCTGAAAATTCAGAACTTTTGTACCTTAAACCATTTGAGATTCAAACTCAGCGTACAGCTGAAGCGGAATTGACTTCGCTAAAAATACTTCCTGGCAGTGAAATACTTTTCAACCAGGAGACTATATATTTTGCCCGTCAAACACTGCCTTCATATAGGAAAAGATGCACTCCGGAAGTCTTGCGTCGATTGAAGGAAAGTCTGCAGAAAAGAGAGAGCTTCCCCGGAATTGAATCTCTTTCTCCGCTTTTATATCCAAAACTGGAAACACTTTTCGACTATTTCCCTGCAGAATATTTGCTGGTGGTTGATGAAGAAAATCATGTAACGGAGCGGGCAGAGCATTTTTATCAGGAAGTATTTATGGAATACGAACTCAGTTCACAGCAAAATAAGCTCACTCTGTCTCCGGAAACATTATTTTTGACACACAGGGAACTGAAGAGTCGTCTCAAAGAATCCGCACAAGTTTATTTAAAATCAAAAGTCTCAGGTAAAAAATCAGAGCGTCCCATTTTCCAACTTCAATTCTCTGACAATCAGTCCCTTCGTGCTGGATTTGAACATTCAAAAGCAACTTCTGCTGCTGGACATATGGTACAGCAGCTTCAGGACTGGAGTAAGTCAAAGATACCAATTATTCTAAGTGCAAATAACCAAACACATGCAGATCATTTTCAGCAGTTGCTGGAAGATTTAGGTGTGGAAAGTACTGTTGCTGGAAAGGAACAAGTTCCGAAAGACTGTCCCTGGTCGAAGTGGCTGGAGAGCAAAACTGAGGACGGATTGAAAGAGAATATTCCGATTTTATGCGGAAATGTTTCTTCCGGTTTTAGGAGACTTGATGCAGATGGCCAAACACAAGTTATTTTACTGACTCAGGAAGAGATTTTTGGTGAAAAAAAACGAAGTAGACGGTTGCAACGTTCGCAAGTACAGCAAATCGCAGGAAATTTGGATGATTTGCGGGAGGGTGATCATGTCGTTCATTTAGATTACGGAATTGGGCGTTACCACGGTTTGCAGAAAATTACTGCAGGAGGTTCAAACAACGAATTTATGCTGCTCATCTATGCGCGTGAAGAAAAAGTTTATGTGCCTGTTGCTAAATTTCACTTAGTACAGAAGTATGTCAATGCAGACGGAATTGCTCCAAAACTTAGCAAACTTGGAGAGAAAGCATGGAAAAAAACCCGTACAAAAGTAGCACGTACAGTAGATGACATAGCTGAAGAACTTGCCCAGATTTATGCTGAACGCAAAGCACAGAAGGGTTTTGCCTTTGCTCAGGATGATCATGAAATGCGTGAATTTGAATTGCGCTTTCCTTTTGAGGAGACTACTGATCAACAGGAAGTAATAAGGTCTGTCAAGGAGGACATGGAAACAAAATTGCCAATGGACCGACTTGTCTGTGGCGATGTAGGTTTTGGAAAAACTGAAATTGCCATGCGCGGTGCATTCAAAGCTGCACAACAGGAAAAACAAGTCGCTATTCTGGTACCAACTACAATTCTGGCTCAGCAACATTACGAAACGTTCGTAAAACGCTTTGATGATACACCATTTATCATTGAGGTCATTAGCCGCTTCAGGACTGATGCAGAACAAAAAATTATTCTGAAACGTCTCCTTGAAGGGAAAATCGATATTATTATTGGTACACACCGCCTGCTTTCGACAGATGTAAAGTTCAATGATTTGGGTTTACTGGTTGTGGATGAGGAGCAGCGCTTTGGGGTCAAACACAAGGAAAAAATAAAGCGTTTCAGAGCGTCTGTTGATGTACTCACGCTTTCGGCAACTCCAATTCCACGTACGCTTCACATGTCCCTGATGGGTATACGTGATTTGAGTTTGGTTAACACACCTCCCGCAGACCGCAGAGCGATACGAACCCGGTTGCTGCCGGTCAATGATTATATTATTCAGGAAGCAGTTAGCCGGGAAATTCGCCGGTGTGGACAAGTTTTTGTTGTACATAACCGCGTTGAAACGATTTATGAATATGGACGTTACCTGGAAAGTATTCTTCCCAACATCCGGATTGCAATCGCTCATGGACAAATGAGAGAACAAAATCTGGAAAAAGTAATGCTTGATTATATTGAAGGTCGCTTTGACGTACTGCTCTCAACTACAATCATTGAGTCCGGGCTTGATATCCCGAGAGCCAACACTATCATCATAAATAACGCACAAAATTTTGGATTGTCCCAGCTTTATCAATTGCGTGGAAGAGTAGGTAGAAGCGATGTGCAGGCCTATGCGTATCTGCTTGTTCCTGCAGATAAAATACTAAGCGGAGTAGCACATGAACGATTACAGGTGCTGCAGGATCTCAATGATCTTGGTGCAGGATTTAAAGTTGCGTCAAGGGATTTGGAAATCCGGGGAGCAGGAAACTTACTGGGCTCAGAGCAATCCGGACAAATCGCAAGTGTTGGGCTCGAACTTTACACTCAAATGGTGGACCGGGCTGTTAAAAAACTTCTGCAAACCGAATCAGGTTTGGATCCGGAAGATATTCAGGTCAGATTGGATCATATTGAACAGTCCATTCCAGAATCCTATATTCACAGTTCCAGTCACCGCCTTTCGCTCTACAAAGCGTTGGGTACGTTACCGACAAAGGAAGATCTGTGGGAATTCCGTAACGGTGTTGAGGATCGTTTTGGGATTCTTCCGGAATCAGTGCTGAATATTTTTAGGAATGCAGAAGTCAGGCTTTGGGGGCAACTCCATGGAGTTGAGAAAATAGAACATGAACAAAACCGTTTAAGAATACAAGTCAA
>CABXOR010000006.1 GCA_902513935.1 uncultured SAR324 cluster bacterium | reverse complement strand
GGAGTTTGATAAGACGATGACCTTGGTTAGTGAATATGACGTTCCTGAAGATGCCTGGTTTTTTCGTAATAATTCTTTTCCTGAAAACATGCCGTATTCCGTTTTGATGGAAGTTGCTTTACAACCTTGCGGTTTTATTTCAACTCATTCCGGAGCAATGCTGACTTATCCGGAACTAGACTTGTATTACCGCAACCTTGACGGAGAAGGAACTTTACTCAGGAATCCTGATTTACGCGGAAAAACGATTTTGAATGAAGTCAAGTTACTAACCACGGTTGCCTCCGGAGACACTATTATTCAAACGCATCGTTTTTCTTTGAGCTGTGAAGGACAAATATTTTTTGAGGGCGATACAATGTTTGGCTATTTTACCGGCGAGTCATTGGCTGCTCAAGTTGGTTTAGACGGAGGTAAAAAAGCCGTTCCGTGGATTAATGAAAACGCGTCTGACTCTTCAATTTTACTGGACTTGAATTCGGTTGATTACCGGAAGGTTTTGGGTGAAAAACCTGAGCATCCTCATTTTCGTTTGTGTTCCGGAAAACTCAGTTTTTCTGATATAATCCGGATCGTGCCGGAAGGCGGAAAATTCAGCAAGGGCTATGTTTATGCACGCAAAGAAGTCAATCCGGAAGACTGGTTTTTCCCCTGTCATTTTCACGGGGATCCTGTTATGCCCGGTTCACTTGGAGTGGAAGCAATAATTCAAGCTTTGCAGGCTTTTGCCTTGCAGCAGGGAATTGGAAACTCATTCAAAAGTCCAAGGTTTGTGCCTGTTTTGAGCAAGGTTGGCTGGAAATATCGTGGACAAATTATTCCAAAAAATAAATACATGCAGCTGGACTTGCATGTTAAAAACATAGAGCAAAAAAAGGGGCAGGTGGTCTTGACTGCAGATGCAAACTTGTGGCGGGAAGATTTGAGAATCTATGAAATATTTGACATTGTAGTTGGAATTTCAGAAACAGAAAACTAAAATAGTGTTTTTGGAAACTCCAAGGAGTTATTTCCATCAATAGAAAAATTTCTTATTGATATCATTGGAAAATATTATTTTTCAACAAGCCCATAATATTTTGGTCGTAGGAAAAAGGCCTTTTACTATATTGAAAAATTTCTGTTGAAACAGTTTAAAGTCCGGACAGTTTTAATGAAGTTTTTACAGGAGGATAACAAACTCCGCCCTCCCAACAACCCTGGAAGCCAATTTCCAGAATTCCCTTAGATCCTCCTTTGATTGTTGGAGTGAGATTTAACGTAGCTTCCACGACATTATGATAAATTTCACTTGAACCAAAAAAGGGATCATTAAAAACTTCTGGTGTAGGAAACTGAATATTCTCAATGATAAAATCTTTACTGGTGAAGACGAACTTTTCTTTGTATAGATAATAGAACTTTGGAATTTGCCAACGAATAACTGCTTCGGAAGGTCCTACAATGATGTGATCCATTACAAAAGCTTCTTCCGGAGCAAGTGGTTTTGAACCGAATGGTACTTTCTCTACAGCAGAAGCAAAAGTTGCAAAGCACATAGTTATTAAAATCAGTAAGATTTTTGCTAATGTGACACTATTCATATTATTGTCTTCCTAAAATTCATAAACTATTTATTTCTCAAGTAAATGACAAGTATCATATAAAAAGGACTTTTACTACAGTTCTTCCAAACCCACTTATTCATCGTGATCTGTAGTACTGAAAGTGTAGGTAGTCACTACACCATTTTCATCAAACTGAATGACAAGATCCTTTGCCTCCCTTTTACCAAAAAGAGAATAATCATAATTTCCGTAAGTCCAGGCTAGTTCTCCATCATTAATTCCTGAAAGCCATGGAGATCCAAACAACTTTCTGATCTCATATTTTGTAGTCTGACCAATATTGATCACAGATACATTTGCTTCAGGAAAGTCTATTCCCAAGGTGACACACCCAGACGTAAATAAGCTTATTGCAGCTGAAAGAATCAAAATTTTTGTAAAGTTTCGAATAACAAACCCCCATTCAGCTGATTCGAGATGATTTTCAATATTCATTGTTTAACTTTATTCAGGAATCATTAGTTCTATTATATATAATATCGACTGAATACAGAGTTATCATAAACTGTGGGAATCTTCTAAGATCACCCACATATGTTCAGGATAACACGATAAGTCCCGTGAATGTAGAGTTACCTTTATTAAATTAGTTTTTTTACGGATTGCTTTGGGTTGCTAAAAAACTGTCTGCTGAAGATAGAAAAGATGCGGATCGCTCAAGAAAATCCCAACTTTTACTGTCCCAAAACTTGTCTTCTAGTAACTCATTTAATCCAGAAAAATATGTTATTATCGGTTTCACGGGGCTGTGCTTCTGATTAGATAATTTCTTACTTTGGTCCATCAAGGCAAATGCAATATCTCCATTCATTGCCATCAAATATTCGTAATCATTTGCATCTAATTCCGGATCAACAAAAATTTGTTTTTTCTCATCAAAATAATTCAACTTCGAAAATCGAAGCATTTTTAAACAAGCCTGATGGTAGCGTTCATCTCGGAATTTCACTGCCGCCCGCTTAAACAGTTTAGCTAGCAAAACATGATCCTGAAGACCGCTTTTACCATGCCACTGTTTTTCTTTGATAGTATAAAAGTGATAAATTTGCTTGTTATTGAGGATCATTTCTGAAAGGAAATCAAGTGAGCGGATTACCTTTTTTTTGAGAGTTATATTTTTTGAATAATCAAGCACATCTAATAAAAAAGTGAGTGTTACAGCTAAATGATCCGTAAAAACCTTACCGATTATCAATGGCGGTTTTACATTTTTTCGGCGATTTTCATTTAAAAAATAATATGATGTGTTTGCTTCTTGAAAACTGAGAAAAGAACCAGTCTCTTCATCATATAATGTATTAGTTAAATATTTAACAGTTTGCTGCGCCACTTTAACGAATATTGGATTTGGTATTTCCTTATTCACTTTGTACAGGAGTAAAATTGAACCTGCATTAAGTCCAGCCATTTTCTCATAATGTGGAATATCCCAATCGTCAGTCTCTGCATATCGAAAGAATCCTCCTTCAATTGGATCATAAATATTATCGATTGCTTTTTTTAGTGTTTCAGAAATCCATAAAACTGAGTCCTGTCGATTTTCTCCTTTGGTTGAATTTATGAGATAGAGGAAAGTTTCTGGAAGGATTGTTTTTATTCCGTTTCCAACTCCATATTGTTCAGTATCAAAATTATCCAATACGCCTTTAATGTAGGTATTCCGCAAATTATCTAAAGTTGATTTATTTAATTTTGTAGGTGGATTATATTCAAATGCAAATATTTTCTCTCCATCAACAGTTTTTCCTTGTTTCACATTTTGAATCACATCCTGAATGACTTCAAGAAAAGGCTCTGCGTAAAGGGTTCCGGAATACTTATAATATTCTGATGTGTCAGGATTCAAAAATACTGTAAACGGAACTCCTTTTGCCTTATATTTTTGATAAGCACTTGTGTTGATATCTGCATCGATAAACACATTGACAAAATTTTCGTTAAGGTAAGAAATTACTTTTTCATCAGTGAGTGTTTTCTCGTTGAAGACATGACACCAATGGCACCATTGTGCAGCAAATAACAAAAAATAAGGCTTTTTCTGATGTAAATTTTGTTTAACGATTTTTGGTGTGTACTCCAAAAAATGAACATGGGAATCCTTATGCTCAAAAGCAAAAGATGTATGGTTCAATTGGATACACACCAAAAGACATAAACTGTATTTAATAAATGAGTTCATGACTAACTTCAGGGTAATTTACCTGTTTAAATTGTTTTAAAAAACGGGTATCAATTAACTACCAAAAGTTGTTTAATTTGTGCAAGAAGAGGAACTGTGTTCGTATCATGCGGGAATGATTTTTGCGGGCTCCCGTCCAGTCCGATTACAATAATATCATCTGAATGAGAAATCACGTAGCCTAACGCAGAATCTGGAGAGAGAGTTTTTTTAAATTTTACACCATATTGCTTTGCAACTTTTGTCAATGTTTTAATATCGTCAGTAAGTCCTACTATGTTTGGATGAAAATAATTTGTGTATTGTTTTAGTATTTCAAGATTGTCTTTTTCAGGATCAAGACTAATGAAAAGCGCCTTCGTCCGTTTCAACTCGTCAGGCGACATCTGAGAAAAGACATTACTGATGGTGGCTAAGGAAATTGGGCATACATTTGGGCAAGAGGTGTATCCAAAAAATATAAGCACAACTGAACCACGTAAATCTTTAAGAGACAAAGAGCCTTCAGCCGATCGCAATGTAAAATCACCACCCTGAATTCCATTTGTCCCTGAGATAAAACTTTCATGTGCTGCCAGACGGGGAAAAAATTCAGAAAAGATTAATAATTGTAAAGGTAATAACAAAAATAACCCTAACTTAAAAAACAATTTCTTCAAGAACTTCATACATATCCTGTTCTAATATTTTGGCAATTCGGATCATTTTTTTAGAATTAAAAAGGTGGGCAAATGAAGTAGGTCTCAAAAAGGAAATATAAATTTGCTCTTCCGCAACTGGTTGATAGACAATAAATTTCACCGGCATAAAAACACCAGCGAGCAAGTTAGAAGAAATTAGCTGGCTGCAATTTTCCAAATTGCAAAATTCTACGATTTTATAAAACTTAAATCCAACATTCTTATTAGTTTCTAAATTAAGCCGGTCATGAATATTATCTATATTGCTGACGCGAGTAATCAGATAATTTCGAACCTTAACTTCCTGAATCAAATAATCAAGAATTTCTTCAAAGTTCATACCCGAAAAAACTCTTGTAGCGATATCTTCAGAAACTTTCATCTTAATTTTGTCAACACCTTAAGCCCCAAACTTCAAAAAAGGCTCTATTTTTCAGCCTCCTTCGGGATTTTTAATTGTTTTAATGTAATTTATTAAATCCCAACGTTCATTTTCTGAAAGTACCAAGCCCCAGGGAGGCATATCTGATTTTCCATTTTCAAGTATCCAATACAGGTAGCTATCTGCTGTGCTGTCAGCTTTATACCATACCCATAACTGTTTTGGCCAAGTAGCAAATCCGTGAGAGACTACTCCGTATCCATTTCCATTCAAACCATGACATTTTGCACAGTTTTTAATAAACATTCTCCTCCCATTATTGATGGAGGTATCAAAGTCATCTGTTGGATTTTTTACTTGTTTTAAATCCATTGCCATATCACCCAAAATCATCATCGCTTGGTTCTCTTCATCTATAAGAGCAGCATTAGCTATCAGAGGTCCTTTGTGAACTTTATACTTGTGTCCAGCTGGGTCCTCAATTTCTCCAATTACATTTTCAATCTTTTCTTTTGTAATAATATCAGGATCATATTCTATTTTTAGAACAGGCCATCCAGAATCAGTTTGTTTCAGGTTTAAATCTAAGATTTTAACATCCAATTTTTTTAGAAGCTCAGATTGTAATGCCTTTATACTTGCTATAGAAATTATACCCTCTATTTTGAATTCTTCTTTAACTGCTACAGCCCAGAGAGACTGGCATAATAAAAAAATAAAAATTAAAGAACCCAAAAATAGTTGTGAAAATTTCTTCATAACATACTGTCTGTATTAAGGTTTAAAAAAATGCTAAACAAAAAAGTTCAGCCTTTAAATTTTATTTCTTTTGAAGCTTCCCATCTCTTCCCAAAATTGTCTATGAAAACAACCTTGACGGGTGCTTCTTTTGTAGCTTTTAATTTAAATGTGAAAAGTGGATCATCAGCAATACCTGAAGATAATCTTAAACGGCTGACAAGCTCGTCTCCATAGTATACAAGCATATTTCTTATAAAAGTTACAGGCCTTGCCCTGTTAAAAACTGGCTCTGTTTTATCGTCAGCCATAGCCAGTCCAGTAAATGAAGGATGATCAAACTTTACTTTCACCTTGATAACTTTATTTTTTTTGATACGCCTGGAAATTCTTATGCGCGGAGGTTTTATTTTTGTTGCCATTTTCTTTTTAAATTAAAATGTATAAAAATACTATTTTCTTATTGAAAAGCTAAAACTTTGATTCTGTCATCCATTTTTGTACTGATAATAGTCTTTTTTTCAATATATTCGATTAACTCTTCTACAATCATTTTCCCAGTATCTTTTACATGAGTTGCACCAAAAAGTGGATTATTCTGAAATCTCGTATGGGCAGAAGCAATACTGTAAACTAAATTTTCTGAGTATTCTTTTCCGCCTATGCTCATTTTTATTATTCTGTTGCCAGCTGATTTAGCGAGATCACACATAATTTTTATTCCAGAAAATCGAATCATATCGCCACCTACCCTGGTGTACGGATCTCTATTAACAACCGAGCTTAATATGTTTTCAAGGAGACTTTTAAGCTCTTTTCCTCTCATGGAGAAGTTAAAAATATGACCTTCGGTTGGAATTATATTATATATATCCTCCTTAGTTATTTCTCCAGGTAGCAACGATGCCCCAAAGCGCCAGGCAGGGAAAAAAGCAACATCTGTTTTCTGCATCTCTCGCATTGTATCTGTTATCAGGTTCCCAACTGTACTTTGCCAAAAGTCTCGTCTCTGCAATAAAACATTTGACTTACCTATTATTTTTGACAATTCGGCTTCATAAGGTTGGTATGCCTCTTCTATTAATTTTGAAACTTCAGGATCAGGTTTAATCCTATTCTGCATAACTTTGTTAAGGCGATATTCAAAATCAACAATTTGTTTATTTTTGACTTCCAGGTCTAGGCTAACTACATATTTCCCGTGAGCGCCTCCCTGAAAGACTATCGTATTATTCCAGACTACTGGATCAAGTACTTCATCGTGCGTGTGTCCACTTAGAAGGACATCAATCCCATCTACTCTTTTTGCATATTTTTGATCAAGACCGAATCCACCATGTGAAATGAATATGACGACATCTGGATCTTCCTTTTTCCTTATTTCCGCCAACAACTCTCTTGCTTCATCTTCTTTGATACCGTACTTATACCACTTAGCGGCGCCAGTGATTGCGGATGTAAGTGCTGTCCATGGGTAAGTATAACCAACGATAGCAATTTTGAGTTTTCCGACTTTTCGGATAATATACTGATCCAGTACAGGTTCTTCCCATTCTTTATCTGAAAGGTTGTATGCTATTACAGGAAAGTTAGCCAAGTCTATTAGATCAAGGAAATGATCATTTTTATAGAAGAATTCCCAATTTCCAGGAACCATAGCATCGTATCCAATGGTGTTCATGATCTTCACCATCGACACGCCTTTATCAAAAAACGTAATTCCTCCGCCATGCCAGGTATCACCTGCATCAAATAGTAGATTTTCCCCTGGTTTTTCAGCTTTCAGTTTCTTGATCATGGAGGCAACATGTGCCATCCCTCCGATTTTCCCTTCTATTTTGGCCTTATTAACATAGTCCCCTTCTCTAGAAACTGGACCCCAGGGTTTTATGTCATCAAGGTAGCGATAATATATAGGTCTAAGATACGAATGTATATCGTTTGTAGTGATTATCCTTACTTTTTCAGTGCCAGAAGCAAATGAGCTGGCTTTATATGTTGTGAAAAAAAAAAGTGTAATAATCACCAAAAAAACTTTGAAAAACAAAGTTTTTGCCCAATCTAAGCAAATCATTACTTCAGCAACCTCCAGCAGCAACATTCACATTTTTACTTGCTGCCCATTTCCCGTGCTTGTTGCACTCAGCTACAACCCAGACAGTACCTTCACCTCCTGATAGACGAATTTGAGTACTTATATATGCTTCTCCGTTGATTGGCGTAAGGAAAAATTTACCCTTGATTACTACAGGATCGGCAAAATTCATAATTTGAATACTTTTTATGTAGTGGTCTTCATCCATTGGGTGATCAAGACTACACACAATTGATGCTTGAGTTCCATCTTCAACAACAGGTGGCAATGAAATTTTAGGCAAATGTATTCTTTCTAATTCTGTCAGATTTTCTAAATCTTTAGGAGTTTGAAAAACTCCACCGTATACTCCATTTGATACAGGAATTCCAGAAATTAGAGGAATAGCTACGCCTCCAATCATAGTATAGTTAAGAAATTTTCTTCTAGAAAATTTTTCTTCGATTTTCATTTTATTTTCCCTCATTACTTATTAAAGGCTGAACAAATATTTTATTAGTCAACTAATTATGAACTTTTCTAAATAGTAAAAATCAAAAAATCCTTTAAAAAGTAGTGGCCGAAAAACTTATTTATGAAATTCGACCACCAGCTATTAAAATTTTATTCTGATGCAGCAATTTGAACAGTTGGACTATTCTTAGCATCAAAACCTTCTGCCATTCCAGCCAAAATAGCACTCGGACTTGGTACCCAGCGAACACCGTTATTTTCTAAACCCGAAGCAATGTCTGTGGTAATTACGTCCCATTCTGAAGGATTTGCTGAAGATGTATCAACTAGAGTTGCAACATTTTCCTTTTTGGTTGAAATAATCGCTCGAGTTCCTTCTGGATTAAAAGCAACATTATGAGGGCCCAAACCCGTCTCTATATCAATAATCTTGATATCTTTTTGGGTATCAATAACAGATACGGTCTCTGATCTACCATCTTCATTTGTAAAAATTCCGTATCTGGTGTTTGCCGGATTTAAATAAAGCCGGTTACCATTTTTACCTGTCTTTATAGTTTTAATCAGTTCAAGACTGGCCATATCAATTACTCCAACTGAATCGTCTTTTCTCAAACCCGCATAGCACTTTGATCCATCTGGGAGACAAGTGAAATTTCCTCCGCCGCCAGGAACTTTTATGGTCTTGTGAATTTGATTTGTAGCAGTATCAATTAGGACAACGGCCTTCGAAGCTCCAACCAAGAAATATTTTCCATCGGGCGTCATGCCTCCAGCTCTTCCTCCTTTTATGGGGATAAATTTGATCTCTTTTCTTCCACTAACGTCAACAATTGAAACGCCTTTGGGTTCTTGCTGACATGTAGTAAAGACCTTTGAGTCATCAAATGTGAACATAGCGTCTCTCGCACCAGGGCAACTTAGTTGAACTATGTGTGAAGGACGACGAGTATCGGTTCTCAGAAAAGTAAGATATCCATTCTTTTTGTCTAAGATGTTACCTGTAACTGCCAAAGGGGATTTGTATGCAAATCCAATATGCAAGGGAGCAACAATTGTCTTACCTCCCATACTTAATCTAAAAGTATCAACCACCTCATGGGTTGTTAAATCTATGGTCCACATTACATCTTTCGAATAACGTTGTGAAGACCATGCATATCTTCCTCCTGGAATCACAAAAATGTGATGATTCCCACCCTGTTTAAAAGAAGTACCTGGAGGGTCGCTTAACTTAATTTTTTTGATTGTTTCCCCTTTATTATAGTCAACGACTGATATAGTAGGTTCGCCTTGGTTATCAATAAGGAAATATCCATCCATTCCCTTAGCTGCAGAAAAATTTGCCTTCATTGTATTCTGGGGATCCAGAAAAATGAGAGATTCATATTCGGCAGTACTCATCCCTTTCGTGGGGGCTCCAATTTTAGTTCCGGCTGTTCCAGCAGTTACGCATCCCGAAACCATTCCTGCTAAAATCGAAACTGCTATCAATAGAATTGAATGATTTTTCATTTTTTTCTCCATTTATATTGAATAGTTAAAATACTGGAAGGACCTTCCAGTAAAAGTTTATCTAGCAAATTATCTTTTTCCCTTCTACCTTTGATAAGATTAATAATTCAAATCCCCAAAGTTAGTAAAAACATTGGGAAAGTTTATATTCACTGGCGAATCATACGATCACCATCTTTCTGGTAGCTTCATTCCATGAAACAATCAGATACCAGACTAGCATTAGCAAGCAAATAGAAAACACTCCCATTTTCCAACCAATTAAATCTGGAATGAAGAGAGCCTCACCCAATTTCATAGACCAGCCACTTGTTGCAAGCCATTCTCTAAAATATGAACCTGATAGGGCAAATGCAATCAGAGCGATCCAAAGCTTAATATGTCCTTCACCAGCTCTCCAAAGAGTCCCTGAGGCACAGCCACCTGTAAGAGACATACCTATGCCAAAAATAATTCCACCTACAAGGCTGCCAAACCAAAATCCTGCAAATACTTGTGACTCCCAATCTTTCATGTCAGACCATTTTAGTATTGAAAAGCCTATCACACTAATGATAACTGCGAGTGCTACAGCCTTGGACGCACCTCCGTCTCCAGTCATAAAGGGCTCTCGGAAAGCTCTTACAAAACAAAAGCGTGTTCTTTGCATGATGATCCCAATCATCAAACCAAATATAAGAAACCCACTCCTAATAGAATAGTCCAATTCATCATAACCTACTGCCAAGAGGATCCCGACCAGCAAAATTATCATACCTAGCAAGGGCTGATTTTTTGTCTTCTTCCTTAAAACGTCTTTGCTTACAGGCGAAGCAGAAGGGCTCAGGTAAGTTATTTCCCAAACAAGAAGCTTCAAACCAATAAGAGAGCCAACCATGAGCCCGCCCATCATTGCAACTCCTGACATAGACAAAGCACTTATAGCACTAAAAAACCCACCAATATTGCAGCCAAAAGAAAGTGATGCCCCTATGCCCATTAGCGTACCGCCAATTATTGCCTTTGACAATTCTCTAGTTGGAGCACTTCGGACTTGGAACTGTTTTGCCAGAAGTGCTGAAGCCAAAGCACCTGCAATGATACCAAAATTTAATATTGATGTCGAATAAAGGTGGGGATTTATAATTGTAATCTCAGTCACTTCGACACTATTAAAAAACCAGTTTCCCCAATTCCTGACTCCATCTGCAACACTCCAGGCTTTTTCAAAGGCAAACATAAAAACATTGAGCACTCCAAACAAAAGTCCTCCAACCCACATGGGCCATTGTTTGTCAAACAACTTTGCATAACCGGAAGCAAAAACTTCTTTCAAATTTTCTGGTTCTTTAGTGGTCACTGCTGTAGTCAAGGTTCTTTCCTTTCTCTATGAATGAAAAACTTTCAAACGCAACTGGTTAATGTATTATTCCCGGTCAGCGTTTAATTCATTCTCTCTCAATTTGCACAACGCACGTAAAAGTGTCGTTCTTCTTTTTCAAAAACAATTTGCAGTAATTCGTGTCCGGAAGACCTGCACCAGGCCTTTATATCTGGCTCTGTTCAGGGATGAGAACTGCTCATTTGCAAAACTTCTCCAACCTCCAATTTTTTCATGGCCTGCCAGGTGCGAATTACGGGCATTCCCATTCCGCAATCTCCAAGTTGTATTTTAAGTTCGATTTCCATTGAAATCAGCTAGCTCATTAAATTTTTTCCAGTCTCAATGAATTTAAAGGTATAAGATTCAAATGTAAATAACAAATCATTTTAGTAAAAAAATTTATGAAGATGGTGTTAAAGAATTACTAGGTTTAATATAATTAATGTAAACGAAGAAACATCAATAATATCCATTAAAAAGTTTTCAACTTTGTTAGACGGATGTCTCATCAGGCTTAAATGAATATCTCATCTATTTTTATGTTATATAAAATTATATTGTTAAAAGTAATATTTTTTAACAGGAAAAACAGTGACCTGCCAAGACCCCTTTGTGAAGGGTGAAAATTCTAAATTGTAATATCCCTACAACTAGAGTAATTAGACTAGGCTATGCGCTTAAATTAAATAAATAATTGAATATCTGAGTCGGCCGCGAACTCCAAAAAGGTAGCTGCACCGCCCACTTCTACTCCATCAATGAATTCATCTTTCGAGAAGCCAAAGACATCCATAGTCATCTGGCAGCCAATCATTATGACTCCGGATTCAATACAAATACCTCTGAGTTCTTCAATAGATGCAACGCCATTATTTTTAAAGGTTTTCTTCATCATTGAAGTCGCAAAAGTTTCAAATCCTGGAACGTTGCCCGTTAACGCATTTGGCATCGGCCAGGCAAAACTCTGGAATCCTTTTGGCCCAAAAGGCATTTTCATCGGCATTGACGGATTTGTATGTGGAGCGACTTTGGCCTCAATTTTCTTTTTCAGCAAAGTTAGTCCGTAGAAGGTGAAAAAGATCGCCACCTCCATTTCCATTGCAACTGCAGTTGAGGCTAAAATCAGGGGTGGATAGGCCCAGTCTAAAGTACCCTGAGACGCAATCAGTGCCATTCGTTTTGGTCGTTCTTCACTCATCTTTTCTCCTTTATTCTAGATAGTTTATCCTAATAGCAGGCTTTAGAAACCATTTCAAAAACATACCGGAACTACTGCGAAAGTCACAAAAATGACTCATGCAGTTTTTTTTACAGCAACTGCGACTTTCAGCAGTGCAGTTAAAATTAATAATCCAATAGCCCAAATTCCAAGTGTGACGGTAATTTCGATGAAAGTTGGAAAATATTCAACAACTTCTTCCATTGGAGATGGAACAAATCCACCTATGATCAAGCCGATTCCTTTATCAATCCAGAGTGATACTACAATTCCGGTGCAGGCCGCAATCAGTAACTGACTTGAGGGTCTCCGCTGCTGATACAGCAAAATCAGGACTGATGTGATGCCGATAATCATCGAAAACCACATCCATGGTACCAGTTGGTTCTTACCTTCAAGGCCGAAAAAAAGGTATTGCAGACTGTGCATATGTCCAGGGATATTGCTGTAAAACGCGGTAAAAAATTCCACACCAACAAAAAAGAAATTGACGAGTGCTGCATAAGTTGTAATCAGTGACAGTTTGCGGATGGCTTTTTCACCCACATCAAAATCAGCAAATTTCCGTAATATGTATGAAATCAAAATTAATAATGCCGGCCCTACTGCAAATGCTGAAGCCAAAAACCTTGGTGCCAGTACTGCTGTTAACCAAAGATGCCGGCCGGGAGTTCCGGCATATAAAAATGCAGTGACGGTGTGAATACTGATGGCCCAAACGATTGATAGATAAATGATCGGTTTGACCCATTTTGGAGGAGAAGTGCCTTTACGCTCTGCCTCTAAAACTGTCCAACCGCTAACAATATTGAGCAGCAAATATCCATTAAGTACCTGAACATCCCAAAATACTATTGATTTTGGATGGGGATAAAGCAGGACATAAAATACCCGGTCCGGATGTCCCATATCTGCTAAAATAAACAACAAGCAGATAGTTGCTGCAGAAACAGCCAAAAATTCTCCAATGATTACGATTTTGCCAAACTCTTTGTAATCGTGCAGATAGTAAGGGAGTACCACCATGACTGCAGAGGCGGCAACTCCTACTAAAAAGGTAAATTGCGCAACATAGACACCCCAGCTAACATCACGCCCCATTCCGGTAACCCCCAGTCCATAGCTGAGTTGCTTGGAATATGAGTAGATACCTAATACGATGACAGCCAATAAAAGAGCAATCCATCCCCAATAGCCTTTTTTACCCTCTAAAGCTTTTTCAATCATCCCAGACTTATGTTATGTAGAAAACGGAAGGATTTGTTCCCAATTCAGGTTTTCTCTGAATAGTCGGGTTTTCTTTCAAAACCTGACGGATTTCAGAATTCTTATCATAAAGGTTACCAAAGGTTAAAACTTTTTCCGGGCAGGTTTCCACGCATGCCGGCTGCTGCCCTTTCGCCAGGCGCTCAGAACAGAAATTGCATTTTTCGACAACACCGCTTTCCCGTGTTGGATATTCAGAAGTTATATTTTCAATCGCAGGTCGTGGGTCTCTCCAGTTGAAACTCCGTGAACCATACGGACAGGCCGCCATACAAAAACGGCAGCCAATACAGCGGTGAAAATCCATTTCGACGATTCCGTCGTCCATCTGAAAAGTTGCCCCAGTTGGACAGACCTTCACGCAGGGCGGGTCAGCACAATGATTGCACAATGACAGAAAAGGCTTATCTCTTGTTTCCTGGGCCAGATATTGCTGGTTCTTGCTGGGAAAAACTTTAGCATAATCACTTTTCCAAATCCATTTTATTTCGTCTTTAGGATTGCCAAAATCGGGCACATTATGCGTAACATGGCAGGCGTCGATGCACTTTACACAGCCGTCCACACATTTTTTCATATCAATCACCATACCCCATCGAATTTTCTTTTTCGAATCAGCTTTTTCGCTTGATGCAGCCGCAAAGCCAGTAGTGTATTTACTGATAAAACTGGAAACTACACCGGCACCTGCTATAACCCCGGCAGATTTTTTCAAAAAATTACGTCTATTATTGATCATTTTTCAGTCCCAGTGATTGTAAGTTTTCGTCAGAAAACTGTTGATTTCTGGCAAGTAAATTATTTAGCAGCTCCTGTTGTTCGATTTCGTCGGTTTCAATTAGGGTAAATTCTGTGTGCTCACCGCTTACAGGTACAACATGGCACTCCCAGCAATAGGGTTTGACGCTGGCGTATGTATGACATTCCTCACAAAACTGTTTTTTGCTTACATGACATCCTAGACAGGTTTTTGTCAGGCTTTTTTCAACCCTGCTTCCGTCAGGCATGATGTGAAAGCGCTCACCATCGCGCACTACAGAATCACGCCATTTATTCAGCAACAGCATGTGGTTTTTTCGCATATAAGCCGCAGGGGCAACGCACTGATCACCTTTTGTTTCCATAGCGACTTTGGGAAAATTTTCCGACTCAACACTTTGCCAAAACGGAAAAGTTACGCCCAATAAAAAAATTGACAACCCTGCGAAAATCAGGATTTTTTCATTCATCACCCTCCCGCACCTGACGATCCGTCTCAAATTCTAACATTTCATCTTCTCTCAGGTCTTCGCTGCGTTCATCTTCTCCTTCCATCACCAATGCATTACCCACTAATTCGTGCAGTCCATAAACTGAAACTCCAGGATTCCAGTATTTCATCAGGGGCGGAAGACTAGCCCTGTCGATTGCACAAATGGCAACAAGCGCATTCACGTCAAATTTATCTTTGACGTGCTTGACTGCATTGGCACGTGGGAATCCGCCGCGCATCCGAATATCCATATATTCATCTGTATTCAAACCGCTTCCGGATCCACAACAAAATGTTTCTTCCCGAATCGTATGTTCCGGCATTTCGTTAAAACTATTGCAGACATTCCGTAAGACAAAACGGGGTTCCTCCAGCATTCCCATACCGCGTGCTATGTTGCATGAATCGTGGAAGGTCGTTTTTAAATGATCGTTACGCCGGGGGTCGAGTTTGAGTTTGTTCTGGTGAATTAAATCAGCTGTGAATTCTGCTATGTGAACCATTTTTGTTGAAGTCGCATTGCGGAATTTTGTACCTGTAATCGGCGAAACCGGTTCTTCCATAAAATCAGCTGGGCCGTTCATTGTGTCCATGTACTGATGAACCACGCGCCACATGTGACCGCACTCACCGCCCAAAATCCATTTCACACCCAATCTCTCTGCTTCGTGATACATTTTGGCATTGAGCTTTTTAGTTGTTTGATTGGAGGTGAAATAGCCGAAATTCCCGCCTTCTGAAGCATAAGTGCTGAGCGTGTAATCAAGTCCGATGTGTTCAAACAACATCATGTAGCCCATCATTGTATAAATTCCTGGATCACCAAAAACATCTCCGGAAGGAGTTATGAACAGAATTTCTGCTCCTTTACGATTAAAAGTTGGATTGACCGTAACTCCGGTTTGATCTTCAATATCTTCGGCTAAAGATTCGACCACGCTTTTAAAAGTGTGCGGTTCAATTCCCAAATGGTTTCCGGTTCGAGTGCAGTCAGAAACAGGTTTAGAGATCCAATTGATGTTGGCTCCAGCCAAATTGAGCAATTCACGTCCAACAAGAGTCACTTCCGCAGTGTCAATTCCAAATGGGCAAAAAACAGAACAGCGGCGGCATTCTGTGCATTGATGAAAGTACATGAACCATTCTTTGAGTACTTCTTCCGTCAAGGGTCTTGCGCCCACCATTCCTTTCAATAGTTTTCCGGACCAGGTAAATTCGTGCCGATAAACTGAACGCAATAATTCCGCCCTTACCACAGGCATATTCTTCGGATCTCCGCTTCCCAGAAAGAAATGGCATTTGTCTGAGCAGGCCCCGCATCTGACGCAAATGTCCATGAACAATTTGAAGGAACGAAATTGTCCTAAACGTTCTTTCATACCGTCTAAGACAGTTTTTTGCCAGCCTTTTTCGAGTTGCCAATCTTCATCCTCCGGACTCCATTTTCTTGGATTGTTGAAACCAAGACTTTCAATCACATCCGGCTTTGCAGCATGGCACCAGTTCCCGTCCCGGAATACAACAGGAATATCCAGCCACTCCCTGCCGGGACTGTCTCCTTTCAAAAGACTTGGAGCCAGTTCGTATTCCGCTGTGAGTTCAGATAGTTCTGGTGGGTTTGTTGTCATGAAAATTCCTAACTAGTACGCAAAAAGTAAAATTATGGCAAATGTCATTGGACTATTCTGTTTTTTCAACAGGCAAATCCGCTTTTATCATTTTTTCACGAAATTCATTTTCATACTCTGCATAAGTTCTGATTTTAACTTCCGGATTCCAGGGATTGATGTGCCGTTTTTCACGGCTGTTATTGGCTAAATTTCTAGTTGGGCTGAGGAAGACTCCACCCATGTGCATCAATTTGCTGGAAGGGAAATACATTGCCAACACACAGACGAGAAACAAGTGGACATAAAAGATAGCTCCAATTTCTCCGGGTGCTTCCGCACTGAAACTGGTAAGGCCATGGATTAAAATTTTGACGGCAACTACATCCACCTTGTCCAGATAGCGCATACTGATGCCGCTAAATACTATTGCTAATATCAGGAACAGTGGAAAGTAATCTGTGGAAAGAGAGATGATACGCATCTGTGCACTGGCCAATCTACGCAACACCAAAAAGGTTGCCGCCAAAACCACCAGTAAATCTGTTATATAAATCGTTGGGAGAGTGACTTGCAGGAAACCGTCTGTGCTTTCCAGCATCTCAACAAACCCCGGAACTGTGGTTAAAAAAAAGCGGTAATGCCGCAGTACGATCACCAGTAAAGACCAGTGAAATACCAGCCCTGCTATCCAAAGCCATTTGCTGGAGCCATAAGCCAGATTTGCGTTAGGAGTCATTTCTGCTTTTGTGTTGCGGAACAAAGAGCGGAAAAACAAAACCTCCAGCGACATTCTTCCGACCACACCCAAAAATCCTGATGGGCTTTCCAATTCATCTTTTTTAATCCATTCCAGGGATTTGGCCTGGCCACTAGTGGTAGGAATACGGAAAGGAACCGGAGATTTAACCCAGTCGTAAATACGCCAGATGAATCCGACTAAAAATACAAGCAGGGCAAAATATGGAATGATGACACCAAATAAATAATCCAGACCCGCAGAAACTCCCGCAAAAGCAACTGCACCAAGAAACACGACTGCAATTAATGGGTAAATCACCTTCATAATCCGACCTTTTTCAAGAGCATAAATGCCCTGTTTTTACTTTCATCAACTTTAATCTGATAGATTTTTTCCCGATGATCCACATAAGAATCAAAGGCTTCCAGCGTCATTTGTTCGAGACGGGAATTAAACTCTCCCCAATCTTTTGCCCTAAAACTGACTCCATCTCTTTTCGCAATATCCCGTACAATTTCTTTCAACTCATAAAAAAGACCCATCGCTCTGGACGGCGGAAAATCTTGAATAGCCAAAACTCTCGTAATTTGATCCAGGGCGCTGCTAAAATTTTCTCCCCTGTTTTTAAAATGTGCCAGAATTCCTGTTAATCCTTCTGCAATTTCGTGACGAATTGGATTTTGAAACTGGTCCATCTGCGTCATGATCAAGGACTTCTTTTGTTCAGAAAAAATTCCCAAACGCCGAGTCAACCACTTTTCATGAATTTTATCTTTATTTTGCTCAATCAAAACATCAAAAGGACTACCCATTTTTTGCACCAGCCGCTCTTCGGAAACGCTCTACCGTTATGCCTCTTGATAAGATTTCTCGTACAACGAAAGCCGCCTCCGGAATAGAGTCATAGCGCCCTAAATGCCACAACGTCAAAGATGCACTATAAAGCAAAGCGTCACTGGTTGGGCTGTTTTTGCCTCCCAATGCAGCCAATCCTTCTTTTGCCGCAAGTTTTGCAATTTCAGCATTTTTTTCATCAGGCCCAAATTCTCTATCTTTTTTTGGCAGCAGCGCCGGTGGAATCGGCACCAGGCGATTTGCCTGCTCAATCCCAATTTCTGCTGGATCAGCTTCAACAACTTTATCTTCACCCTGCTCCCAATAGCGGACAAATTCTCCACGCTTGCGTAATGAAGGAGTTACTCCTCCTTCAGTACCCCGCAGCAAAAGTGCGGAATCGAATCCGGAATGTCGGGCCAGCATGGTGTAAATCGGAGGATATTCATTATGAACATAACCGGTCAGTAAGTGTGTTTTTTTACGGCCACGTACTGGACCTGTCAAAACCTCTGCAGTGGAAATAGCCGCGCGTTTCACAATTCTTTTTCGAAAATCTGCCAACCCAAACAAGCTCGGACAAAAAGACCTTTGGTCAACATAGGCCCAGCCGATTTCCGGATTACTGATTTGTTTTCCGGCTTCCTCCCCGGTCAACTCCACCGAAACCCCTGCTGCCTGTAATACTTGGTTGTGCGTTACCCCAAATTTCGGTCCAACTGTTTCTATTCCGTGTGACACCGCAGGGGCCCCGGCTTCAGCCAGCAGTACCGGTAAAAATGGAGAAGACGGAAGACTGCGGCCATAACCGTTGTAAGGGTCTGCTATATCAACTAATTCATCTACATCTGCGACTATGGTTTTTGTGTTGTCTCGGATACCCTGCAAAACACCTTTATTTTCATCGTCTGTTTCACGTTTCACCCGCAAACCAATCAAAAACACTGCTGACTGGATTGGATCAACAAGTTCCTCTAAAACAAGATGCATACCTGCCCTTGCTTCATCGTAAGAAATGCTTTTGCTCATTTGCGGACCGGTCGCCACTCGTTGGATGATTGAAGTCATCGTTTTTTCAGGGTTTTCCAGCAGCTTTTCAAACAAGATGGTCATCGATTACTCGCTTAATTTTACAGTTCCTCGTGAATCACAAGTTATTTTAAGATATTTATATTATTGACTGCAACGGGTCTTTTCGACAGAGACAGAAGGGAGAGATTTAACCAGCCAATTCACTCAAAACTTTATTATGTTTTGAGTGCTGCTCCACCTCTTTTTCCAAAATTATCCTTGCAGAATCTTTTTCTCCAGAAATAAAAAGTTCAACAACAGGACTGGAAAAAATCATGCGTAGCCAAAACTCTTTTTTTGCCTCATAAGTCTGGAGAAATGGTTTCATTCTGTTCCGGAACTCTCCCAGCATGACAGTAAGTGGGCCGTAGGATTCCGGCAGAAAATCTGAAATTTTGTTACGGATAAAACGGGAAAAAGTAGGTGATTTACCACAACTCGATACTGCGACAATCAATGGTGATCGATCTACAATGGAGGGCACTAGAAAAGAACAAAGTTCCGGTTGATCAACGACATTTATCGGAGTGTTATTTTTCTGAGCTAATGCAGCAATAGACTGGTTGCTCTCAAAGTCGTCATAAGTTGCAATGATCAGTTTGTAATCCCTTAGATCCAAATCTTCAAGGTTTGCCTGAATTATATTGATCAGATTCTGCTGCAGGAGTATCTCAACTTCATTACAAAGTTTGTCATGAGAATGAACGTGAATTTTTGCACCGGTCTTTAGCAATAACTGAATTTTTTGAAAGGCTAATGGACTGCCTCCTGTAACTAAACAGAGTTGGTCTTGCAAGTTCATAAATACAGGCAGGAGATCCATTGCAAAATGTTTTTCAATAGTTAAATTTCAGGAAACAACTAGTGAGTAGGGTGCCCCTTTACATCCAAGTCATTCGGATATTGAAACTTGATTCATAGCCAACTGTTGACTTGATGTTCCTCAACCAATTCCACAAAACCTTCATAGTCAATGGAAGTTACACCTTCAGCAATATTTCCAATCCCTCTGGCATTCAAGTCAGGTCCAAGCACATAAACAGGATTATTTTTCTGCACTTTAGCTAAAGTTCCGGAAAATTTATTGTTGGCTTGCACCGCATAAACGCCGTCCTCGATAAAAAGAACGGGGTCTCCTGGCTGAAAGAAGCGGGTGGAAGTATCAAAACTGTTACTTCCAAACGGAGATTTGTTGATTGTATGTAACATATTTAATTACGACACGGATTATGATTTTTTTTTGAAGAGTACATATTTCAATGATGAACCACAACATCCTGTTCGGTCATGATTTTTCCAATTTCTGCAGAACTCAGAACCTCAACATCAACCAGTAAATCATCTTCTATCAGGCCGCGTTCTTCTAGGGAGACTTGGTCTACATACAAATTTTCAACATCGTAGCCGTCCAAAGCTTTGAATGTTTTTGAAAAACCTTTGATTTCAAGTCCTTCGGTGTCTTGATCTTTTTTTAATGCATAAACTCCGTCATCAATAAATGCAACCGAAATATCTTGATCGTAAGCTGCCATAATCAAAATCATTTCCATGCCCTCGTAGGTGTAAATAGTCCCGTGAGGTGCTTTTCTCATGACATGCATTATTTTTTTAACTATTTCATCATCTTCCATTGTTTAATCTCCAAAAATCATAAGTCGATCATTCCGGATTGCAATATCAGTAAAGTTCCCTAGACCGGTGATTTCACCACAATCAATTAAAACCTCGTCAACGATTCCACGCCGTTTTGCTGCTGCTATACAAACCATCATTGGAATTTTATCCTTTTGACAAAGCTCAACCCAGCGATTTCCGATGTGCCGGTCATCTTGAGGTGGATCCATATCTTTACTTGCATTGTTTACTCCGTCATTGTAAAAAAAGACGGCATCAATCCTGTGTCCTTTTTTCATGGCAGCTTTAGCAAATTTATATGCAGTATCCGAAGCTTGATGATTGTATGGCCCTTCTTTTACTAAAATTCCAATATCCATTGATTTTATAGCTGTGACTTATAAAGAAAAATAAACTTCTGAAACCCCTGTTCCTCTTAATCGTTCAAAATAACGTGATCGAAAAAAATGACGAGAATTATTCCCATTATCAACAAAGGCATTTCTGTTGTGCAGTACATTATTACTGATCAAGCCCATTCCAGGCTCCAAAAGTATCTGAAAAACAAAGTCTGAATCTCCCGTAAGGATTTGATTTAATAATTTTACTGTGGACTTTGTTTCAGGATTGTCAGCCCAGACAATATTCTTTTTCCGGATGGTGTAACGCATGTGTAAATCTCCTGCAGCGCTAAGGCTAAACACGGGTCCGGTTTCCGTTTTGCGGGCCACTTCTCGATATTCGCCCAAACGGGGAGGAATACTCAGAGCATCCGAACGCATCAGTATCCGGATATGTTCCGGATCTGCCTCACGTAAAAGTATGTATACAATTTCATGATCGAACAAACAGTTTTCGCCGCCACTACCTGCTTTTTGCACTGAGTGCAGCATCATTGAACGAATTTGTTTTTCCGGAGAATTATAGTATCCGTCCGTGTGCCAATTGAGGGCCTGGTTGGTGTAAGGAATGTAATGCTGCTGTACTCCATTTTCTCTCACCGTGAGCGAGGAGAGAGCATTTTCATCGGCCAACCAATTTTTGTTAAGTCCTGAAACTCCGAACTGTCGTGCAATCGCAAACGGAATTTCCGGATCAGGATCATCTCCAGTTTTGCCTACATAAACCCCCATATTTGCCTTGCGGCAACGCTGCTGCAAAGCATCAAACTCTCTTTGTCTTAATTTGCGGGGGTTATTGACCTCAACCAATAAATTATCAAATTTTGTCGGATAATCTTTGAGTTTACTCTCCCGCCATCTCAAGTAAGTTTCGTTATCATCCAGATCAAAAGGGTTGTTGTCCATAGGCGGGTTATTTTGAACATGAAGAGTTATTCTTCCTCAGCTATTATTGCTTTTGCGGCAGTATGCACGTTAACCCAGGTTTTGGAAGACTCAGCAAATGGTTTTTCTACATATTGAGAAAAATAGAGATGATCTTCTGCATCTTTAAGGTTCCCTTTCTTAAGTGATTCCAAAGCTTTTTGACCTGAAACGCCCGCATCATAACCTGTCAGACGGGCCTGTTTCCAATAATTGATTGCTTCAGAACGGTAAACAAATGTTTCGGGAAGTTCTTCGGCCGCCTGCAGGGAATTGATTTCAGTTTGTCTGGGACCGAAAGTGACGGTCCAGCCTGTTTCCGCCCAGTGCATAGAATCATCAATCGCAGCTTCTGTTTTTTTGATCAAATCTTCATACATTACAATTCTCTCAAAAAATTAAAGTCCATCTCCCATTCCCATTTGAATATATCCGGTAGGACAAACCATTTGGCAGATATGACATCCCACGCATTTGGTGTAGTGGGTGTACATCACTTCACCGACAGGGTTCTGTTTGTAACGGGAAATAGCCTCCTGAGGGCAAAAGGCTGCACATTGATTGCAGTCAAAACATAATCCGCAACTCATGCATCTACTTGATTCCTCCTCTGCCTGTTCTTTCGTCAGAGATTCCAGAACTTGATCGTGGTTGCCGACAATTTCTTTGGCAACATGATGGTTTCGTTTGGCTTGATTGGAATGGAAAAAATAATTCAAATCCTGCTCTTTGACTTTTATGACACTGCGATACGGTTCTTCCGGCCAATCCAGACCCTTCAAATATGAATCAATCGAATCTGCAGCTTTCCGTCCGTGTCCGACTGCAGTTGTGATCAAATCAACTTTTAGGGCGTCACCTCCGCCAAACACATTTTCCTTTCCGATCACTCGCAGATATTTGTCGACTTTGAGCAGGGAAGTATTTTCGTGAATGCTGTCCTCAAAACCTTTCATATCAGTCATTTGGCCTATGGAAGCAACTACCATATCCGCTTCTATTTCAAAAATTTCATCGGTGTTTTTATAACGCAAAAATGGAATCGGCGCATTCCAACCGTCTTCATCTTTTTCTTTTTTAACCATTTTGGCACATTTTACTCCACGCACCCCTGCGCTATTTTCTAAAACTTCCAGAGTACCGGTCAGATATTCGATGTTTGCTCCTTCTTCAATTGCATCATCAAATTCATCCGGGTAGCAGTTCATATCCTCTCTGGGGACAGCAGAAAGAATGGTCGATTCAGAACCCATGCGTCTCGCTAAGCGGGCCACATCCATCGCCACGTTCCCGTCTCCAATTACGATGACTTTCTTACCGATTTCAAAATTATCTCCATGAATTTCATAGGCACGGAGAAAATCAATGGCGTTAGTTGTTTGCGGGCGATTGGAGAATCCGGAAATCGGCAAATTTCTTCCAGTTTGTGCTCCAACTCCAATGAAAACAGCGTCATAATCTTTTTCGAGCTGCTCTAAAGAAATATCGGTTCCGACGCGAACGCCCATTTTCATTTCAATGCCGAGGTCAATGATTTTATTAACTTCTGCGTCTAGTACACTGCGTTCAACACGATAGCCCATGATCCCGTAAAGCATCATCCCGCCGGGCTTTTCGTTGAAGTCATAAATCGTGACTGCATGACCTTTTCGCCTTAACTGATAGGCAACAGAAAGACCCGCCGGACCTGCTCCTATTACAGCAACATGTTTGCCTGTATCTTCTCCTGCAGGGTGCAGTTTTAATCCGGTCTCAATTCCATGTTCTCCAATTGCATGCTCCACAGCGTTGATCGCAATGCTTTCCTCCCGATGTTGGCGTTGGCAAGTGGATTCACAGGGATGTGGACAAATCCGTCCCATGATTGCAGGAAACGGATTTGTTTCCACAATCCGGTACCAGGCTTCATCCCATTTGTTTTCCGATTTTTCAACACCGGTCAACAAATTGTGAAAACCGCGGATATCTTCACCTGCAGGGCAGCCTGCAGTGCAGGGTGGAACTTGTTTTACATAAATCGGGCATTTGTGACTTTCATCTCCGAAAGCAACAACCTTGTGAAAACCATCCTGATCGGAATATTCAGGAAACTCGTAATTGTTTGCAAAATCGAGGATGGGATTTGAGTCAAAATACATTGAAAACTCCTCTGCTTAGAACCGAATGTGCGTAGACTGATTGAACGTAGTTCTCGCATGACGGTAACTATCAATCATATCTATCTCAAAGGTTAATTCGGTTTCCTCAAAAAACCGTTTCCAGCCAATTCGGTCAATCCACTCGTTCATACGTTCCCAGGGCTTACCCCCGGCTTTGTATGCCATAAGTATTTTCCCAACCACGTCATTGACTTCCGGCCAGTGCGGGGGGTTGTTAGGAATCCCTTCAGCAACAAGACTCATGGATTGTGGTTTTGAACGGGCGTTACTGTTTTTTCCTCCAACCCAAATCGCAAATTGTGAATGTTCCGGATGATTGATTTCCATGGAGGGACACGCACCAAAGCAGGCCCCACAGACAATGCACTTTTCTTCATCCACCATCAATGAGCGTTTGTTATTGACAATAGTTGGCCGTATTGCCGCCACCGGACAACGCGCCACTGCTTTTGGAAGTTCACAAAGCGTGGAAAGTTTTGCATGGTCAATGCGTGGAGGTCGGGTGTGTTTGACAACAATCGCGACGTCCGCCTGTCCTCCGCAATTGATGGAACAGCAGGATGTGGAAAGCCTGACCTTGTTCGGCATTTCGAGAGTTTTGAATTCTGCATAGAGATTGTCCATGATGCCTTTTGCTACTCCGGAAGCATCGGTTGCAGGAATATCGCAGTGCAGCCATCCTTGTGTGTGAGCAATCGGCGCGACACAGTTTGCGATTCCGCCGACCGGTAAACCGATTTCCTCTAAATCCTTGATCAACGGGTCGATTCTGGATTCTTCAGAAAACATGAATTCCACGCTGTTCCTAATCGTAAAACGCATGAATCCATCTGCGTACTGATCCGCCAGGTCACAAATTTGCCGGACAAGATCAACCGTGTTCTGACGCGGTGTTCCGGCCCGAACAGTATAAAGCGCATCGCCGCTGTGACCATAATGAACCATTACTCCGGGTTTGATCAATTTATGATATTTCCATTTACCGTAATTTTTGACAACCACCGGATGCAGAGCTCCCTCAAGCGTATGTGGTCCGGACTCAACCGTTTTCCATGTTCTTTCTGACGGGGCATTCATATTTAACTCCTCTAATTAACTTTGTAACTGAACACAGGTGGGGTATCTTTATTGTGCTTTTTTTCAAAAAGATGCCCGCTTCTCACAACAGCGTAATCTCCTATGCCGCGCTGTCGTATTGTTTTTTATAATATGGATTGTCTCGAGGTCGTACGATCATATCAATGTTAGCCTCAATCCCGACAGCCTCAAGGAATTGCTTCATTCCGACACGCTCAATGGTTTCTCCAACACGCTCATGATCTAAACCGTTTTCATCCCACCAGTCGATGATTTCATCCATCAGTTCAATGAATTCTTCAACTTCCTCATCGGTGTCAAGTTTCATAAATGGGATCATCATCGAACCAAGATTGACACCAACCTTGAGCGTATTTTTACCGCCCATCAACAAGGATGCACCTCTTTCTTTCCCAGGAGAAAGAGCCTTGGGGATTACGTTTATGCAGTGCATACAGCGCACACAATTCTTGTTATCAATCTCAATTGTGGAAGCGCCTATTTTGTGAGAAATGGCTTTGGTAGGACACATATTGACGACTTGGTCAAACAGCGCGTCTTCCCCATATTCGTCAATCCACTCTTTAACGTATTCCTGTTCGATTTGAATCGAATCCCTCCAGGTTCCAATCAAAGCCACATCTGCCCGCATGATTGCATTGGCACAATCATTTGGGCAGGCTGAGAACTTGAATTTCAATTTGTAGTTGAATTCCGGACGGTGAGTCATTCCAGCATAATTTTTGAGAACTTTCTCGTGGACTTTCAGGTTATCAAAACAAGCCTGCTCGCAGCGGGCGGGTCCCACACAGGAAGCCGCTGTTCTGACTGTCGCACCTGCACCTCCCAAATCCCAACCGGCTTTATTCAGTTCATCAAAACATTCTTGGGTTTTGTCTTGTTCTATTCCAATCAACTGCAAATTTCCGGATTGTCCGTGCATATTGATAAATCCAGAACCGTGCTTTTCCCAGATATCGCAAACCTCTCGGAGCATTTTTGTACTGTAATGGAGTCCCGGAGCGGGCTGTACACGAAAAGTATGAAATTCTTTTGCTTCCGGAAACTTGTCTTTGATCATAGAAAAACGGGTAATAATTCCTGCCCCGTAACCTTTAACCGTGACCAGTCCGCCTTTCCAGTATCCCATTTTTGTTTTATAAGAATATTCCAATTGATCCAGCACACCTCGAATCATGGGTTTCTCAGTACGTTCTCCCAAATCTTTGAACCCTTTGATAAAACTGGGCCACTGACCATCTACCAATTCATCCAGAATCGGAGTTGGATTCAGGAATTTCCCATTATTATCTTCACTTTCCTGCTCCTCACTGGAATTTCCTGTTCCTATTAAATCTTCCATATCACCTCTTTCAGAGTTTCAAGTTTCAAGTTAGCATCAAGCTTGAAACTTGTAAGTTGTCAACAAGTTAAATTAAACACAACCTGTTGGTTTAGGCAATCCTGCTATTTTACAGGCCTGTAGCCCAGGTCCGTTTGGAAACAATTCATATAAAAACACGGATGCCTCTTTCTTATGAATATCATTTTTTTTGGCAATGGCCTTGGTCAATACTTTGACTGCAGGAGCGATTTGAAATTCCTGATAATAATCCCTGAGAAAATTGATAATTTCCCAGTGTTCACCGTTCATCTCAATTTCTTCGTCCTCTGCAAGTTTTTCTGCCACTCCTTCGCTCCAGTCTTCCAAAGCTACCAAATAACCGTTTTCATCTGTCTCAATGGAGGATCCATTATATTCAAAACCCATGTTGTCTCCTTTTTTAAATTACAAATTAGTGCTGGTATTCTAATGCCAACTCCACAAAGCCCTTCGCCCATTGCGGATTCACAGAAGCGTGCAGGTGTGCGAAAGACGCAAATAAATTATGTTGCAGAAATCCATCCTGCTTGCCGTCAATCCCATATCCTCTGACTACATTGAATTGATAGCGTTCTCCGAGGGAAGTTCCCGCAAGCTTTGATATCGGCTTTGAACTACCAGCCAATTTCGGTTTCGAGTAGTGGAACTCATGAGCTTTAACCAAGGCATTCTCATCGAACCACTTGCTCCTGCATCGGCTTTTCAGGGATAAATATCCATATCCCACCGGTTTCTTCTGGAAGCCGATTTCAAAAGGTAGAACTCCTGCTAAGGGATACTTTTTCCCCTTGAAATGTGCTGATTCACAAAGATAAATCAAACCACCACATTCAGCATAAACCGGAATTCCACTCCGGACCCGCTCTTTAACCTCTAAAAGCAGTTTCCGGTTTGCACTCAGTTCTTCAAAAAAAGATTCAGGAAATCCACCGCCAATATACAGTCCATCCAAGTCCGGCAATAAATTATCATTTAAAGCATCTATAAACACAAGCTCCGCACCATTATATCGTAAGCCTTCCAGATTTTCCGGATAATAAAAACAAAAGGCTGAATCGTGAAAAACTCCAATTTTAACAGACTGTTTGTTAGTTGGTTGGGGAGCCTTTTTTGGTTGAATTTTAAGAGGAGGGGCATTATTAAAAATTGATTGTATTGCGTTCATATCACAATAATTAGCAATCAATTCTCCTGCATGTCGGATTATTTTCCGGGCGTTTACGGTTTCTTCAACAGTCGTCAAGCCTAAATGTCTTTCCGGAATTGACACTGCTTCATCAACAGGAATTGTACCGATTACCGGAACACCACAAAACTTTTCAATTGCGGCCTTTTGTTTTTCTTCCTGCCGGGAACTCCGGACATGATTCAAAACAACACCGGCAATATTTGGTTGAGGAAACATTTTCTGCATTCCTGTCACAATTGCTGCGGCACCCCGATTCATACCACGACTGTCCAACACCAATAACACCGGAGTTTTAAGCAGGTTCGCTAATCCGGATGTGCTGTCCGAACCGTCCATACTCATGCCGTCGTGTAAGCCGTGGTTGCCCTCTATTAATGCCATTTCGGAACTATGTATATTGTTAGTAAATGAATCAAGACACCCCTTGTTTCCCATCAGGTAAGAATCCAAATTGTAACAATCGTTGCCACTGGCCAGTTTGAGCCACATAGAATCAATGTAGTCCGGACCTTTTTTGAAACTTTGAATACTTACTCCGTCTTGCACTAAATTGTGCATTATGCCAAGACTTACCGTAGTCTTGCCGGCACTTTTTTGTGGTGCGGAAATCATTAATCTAGACAGGTTTGATTCTTCCAAAACAGATCCTTTCTGTTCAAAACATAGTGTGAATTATCCAGCCAGTCAAAATGTTTTTGTTATTCGAAAAATTCTACTAGCCTGTATATTCAAATAATGGAATATTATAAAACAAAAAATAATTACAAATTTTACTTTTTCTTTATTAAATATGTATGTACCCCACTATCTTCTGAGTGAGATACCAACTCATTCCCAGTACGTTTAGACCAGGAATCCATGTCATTCACTGATCCCGGATCAGTGGCGGTCATTTTCAAGAGTTCCCCGCTCGACATACCGTCAATTGTCTTCTTAGTTTTTAAAATCGGCAGAGGGCAATTCAGTCCCTCACAATTTAGTTCAGTGTCAAAATCAATCATTTTTTAACCTTGAAGAAGTTATGAGGCACATTATCGTTAATTGATTAGAATAGTCAAGTTATTAATTTTTAAAATTCCAAAGAGTTTAAAATAATCACTCATTTTTTAACCTTTGGTCGAATCGCTCCTTCTTTAAATAAAGCATACTGAAGCCACTGCATTCCGAATTTAAAAAGACTTTCTTGATCTGAACGTAGTGATTTTACAGTGTTTTTATCTACTTCAAAGCGCTCCAGAAAAGAACTTTCAAAAACAAATTGTCTGAAAGTATCAAGATCGTAGCTGGCCATGATAAACAAACTGATTTCGTGATTTTGTTTATCATTTATTTTCATTGCTTTTAATTTAGCAACAATCTCCATCCAAGGTTTATTCCCCTCTTCCATCGCGACTGTCCCTTGGTCTTCCATCCACTTTTTTAGAGTCCATGTTTTAGGTTCCAGGTGTCCCTTGCACATGTCTTCCTGGATCATAAAACGTGCTTCTGGAGATTGACCTTCCGTTTGTAACTTTTCATGTCTTGGGTCGAGAGTGCCTAAACCAAGTGGGTAGCTTCTACAAACCTGTGGACGGTTTTGATAAATAGAACAGCCTTTAGATCCATCCAAAAAAATACAGGCTCCGTTTGAATTTTCACGCATTAATAGTTTTACCAAAGGAATACCGGTACCCTTTAGAGTTTGTAAAGTTGTGTATTTTTTGAGGAACTCATCTGAACGAATATTTAACGTGGTTTTCATTCTCAAAATATCAACAGGAGTCAATATAACGTCGATTTCGTGGCAACATTTGTTAAAACAAGAAACACCAGGATGACAGGCAAAGGAAAATATTCCTTCAGGAGTAATTGGCTTTAGTTTGAAATTTTCATCATTTTCTTCAGAATGATTATCAGTATTAATTGTGTCTGCTGATGTTTTCATTAATTTTCATATTTTAAGAGATAAAATCTGGTGGAAAAAACCGAAGATCTTTTGCTTTCTGCTAAGGAAGCATTGGTACAAAAAAAAATAGATAAAAGTATTGAATTATTTTCAAATGTTCTAGAACGCGAGCCCGAAAATTCAGTGGCTTTGTTCAGTAGAGGGATAGCTTATTTTTCCAAGAAAGATTATCAGCAAGCCCTTCATGATTTTTCAAAATGTATTAAACTCAAGCCAGGCAGTGCCAAGTTGTATTGTAGCCGGGGAAATGCTTGGCTAGGACTTAAACAAAATGAATCTGCTTTGCTAGACCTAAATAAGGCTGTCGAATTGGATCCATACTACCCTACTGCATATTTTAGCAGAAGCGAAGTTTTTGATCGTATGGAAGAAAAAGATCAGTCTGAAGCCGACAGAGAGACAGCAGAACGACTCCAAAAACATATTTCCCGGTCTTACTTAGAAACTCAAGGAATTGAGTTACCATATAATTGATAATCTAACTAAATTTGAATAACATTTCGAGAAGTTGAGTAGTTAAGAGCATCAGGATACTAATCATATTCTACATAACTCCCTCTAACTTGTGAGGCAAGGTATTCCTTTGTATTGAGTTTATTTTTTTCTATACCAACTTTCAATATTTCAATTTCAAACTTATCTGCAATTGAAATCAGATAATTTATTCTATCACCAATTTCCTTTTCAAGACGGAAAGTGTTTGCTCATCCAAATTTAGGTCTTCCTCTTCTGTAATTTATAAAATATTTTTGTAATTACTAAGACTTTTATGCTCATTGCGGTGAATAGATTGTTAGGATTATGAAACTTCCCCTATGCGTTACTTAGTAAATTTTCGCTACTACAGCTTCAAATCATTCATAACATAATTTTACAAAGTCTGGTAATATTCGGACAAAATCTCTGCAACTTCAGGACGAGAAAACTCAGGAGGAAGTTTCTCGCCATTGGCCAATATTTCACGAACCCTTGTACCGGAAAGCAGAAGATAATCTTCCATGCCATGCGGACAATCTCGCATCATCATCACCTTTTCGCACTTGTGACACCAAACAGTGTGATCCCCCTGGAAAATCTTGATTTGTAAAGTGCCTTCCGGAATGTTTTCAAAAATGGTTTGTGAGTCAAATGCTCCATAATAATCACCAACCCCTGCGTGATCACGTCCCACAATCAGGTGGGAACAACCAGAATTTTGCCTAAAAATAGCGTGCAAAACAGCTTCTCTTGGTCCTGCATAAAGCATATCAAAACCATAGCCGCTAACCATCACTGTATTTTCCGGAAAGTACAGTTCGATCATTTTGCGGATTGAGGCATTGCGCACGTCTGCCGGGATGTCACCTTTTTTCAACTTACCGAGCAGCATGTGTACTAAAATACCGTCCGAATTCAATTCATTTTGTGCCATCCGGCAAAGCTCTTCATGAGCACGGTGCATCGGGTTACGAGTTTGAAAAGCAATGACCGTCTCCCATTCCCTCTCCTTTATTTCATTTCTGATTTCCACTGCGGTTCTGAAGGTATCTGGAAATTCAGTTGAAAAATAAGAAAAGTTCAGGACTTCAATCGGTCCTGAAATAAGCGTGTCCCCTGCTTCAGTAAATGCGACAACTCCGGGATGTTCCCGGTCTGTGGTCCCATAAACATGATTTATAATTTCCCCAATTTGTTTCTCTGTTACCTTTTCAATCTTTTCAACAGTTTGAACTGCAATGACAGGATTCCCTCCAACGTTTGGATCACGGAGTGCAATTTTTCCTGCAGATTTGATTTCAGTGGATAAGGAGTCTTCTCTCAGCATATTAACGACCGGAGTTGGCCAGAACAATCCGGAAGACATTTGCATTCGTTCCGCCACACCAATTACATCTGCGAGATCCATGTAGCCGCTTAGCGGATTAAAATAACCTCCACCCAGCATTACTGCATTGGCTGCTGCTGCAGACGAAACAACAATTGACGGCATTTTTTCTGCTTTCTTCAGCAGTACTTTCCGACGTGCCTCATCCTTTACATAAAGTGATTTTAAAATTTCTGAACTGTAAGGATCAATCATATAATTAATTCAAAAGAAATCAAAATATGTCTCCTTACAAGTTTCTGAAAATATCTATGTTACGTCCGGAATAACGAGAGTAAATCATCGCTGCAGGTCTATAAAGAATATGACCAAATTTAGTCTGAGGAGCATAGGCCAGCAAATAAAAGACCATAACTAAATGGATATAATAGGTTAAAAATGCGAGATTTGCATGATCACCCACACGAAAAACCTGGCACAAAATTCCGGTTACAACTGTGAAGAACATGTTCCCAATGAACATCCAGTCAAACAACGACAAAATGCTTGTCCCAGAATTTTTCACACGGTCCCGTACAATCAGATAAATTCCTGCAAAGGCCGCAAAGGCGCTCACGTTTCCCAGAATTTTAACCGGATGAAAAAATGGAAGCGGTGTCACCTGAACATCAAAACCAAATTCGTTGAGCCAGTACAAAACAAACACGGCATTTGTTGTTATGAAAAGTCCAATGAAACCGTACATCATTAGTCTGTGTGAAATATTGCGGCTTTTGTTAGTGCCGCACTTTTTGAATTCAATGTGTGAGAATACATCCTTGATTGTGCCTTTTACGGCAGGCAGCAAATTTTCTCCTCTGTCTGTGGGAGGGTACTGTTCTTTGAGTCCGCTAATGAAGTCGCTGATTGCCTTATAGGAATTAAATACAGCAAAAAAAACTGGCGGCAAAAACAGGATATCAATAAAATTCACCGACAGCATGTTTGCGTAAACAATTGGTTTTGCTGTTAAAAACGCAAAGCCACTTTCGATGTTTTTCATTGCAATAGCAAGGGCAATCAGGACCATTGGAATCAAAAACAATACGACGTTTCCTCTTGCTGATTTTGCTGCTTTAGAAATGGCCAGCGGGTAAGAATAGTGTTCAATGGTTTGATTGCGGAGCGCCGACATCACCTCTCCCGGTTTTGCCCCTCTGGGGCATTGATCGGTACAGTCGTTGCAGTTGTGACACAGCCACAAGTCCATATCTCTGAACAGCTTATCCTTCATGCCCCACTGTGCCCACAGCATTTCTTTACGTGGAAACGGCTCGTCATTCGGAGTCAAAGGACAGGCTACCGTACAGGTGGAGCACTGGTAGCATTTTTTCAGATCCGCAGCTCCATGCAGCATCAGTCCCTGCACAAAATTTAAGTCTGTATTGACGGCAACTCGTCCTGTCATTTCATACTCCTTTTTTTGGTAGTTCTATCCAGCTGGAATTTAATGAGGACACGGGTTCAATCAAAAAACTGACCATCACATCCCTTTAAACGGATTTGGACCGAAATCTTCCAGTTCTTCCACAAAATCGTCAATAATCTTAGGGAGTTTTTCGTAATCGTTCATGCTGATTGCATACTGCTGAACCCGTTCCTGTTCCAAATTCAAACGCCCTATGGTCTCCTGCACTTTACCCAAGCGCATATTTGCTAGCTCGCTGCCTTTTACAAAGTGGCACTGATAATCATCATTATATGAACATCCCATCAACATAATACCGTCGTATCCAGATGACAATGCATCATTAATGTAGACCAAATTAAGGCCTCCTAAACAACGCATCGGCATAATCCGGACATTAGTATTGATTTTCAAACGCTCCAGTGCCGCCATGTCAAAAACCGGAAGTGCGTCATTTTCACAGGCAAAAATCAAAATCCTAGGCTTTTCGTCAAATTCATCCGGCATTTCATAACTCGTCATCATTTCCTTGAAAATGTTAGGACTGGAATCTTTAAAAGAAATAATCTGTACAGGACAAGAACCCATGCAAATCCCACAGCTCCGGCAACGCGCTGGATTCGGGAGTGGCATTCCTTTGTCATCTTCTTCAAGTACACCAAACGGGCACTCTTCCGTACAGCGTTTGCAGGAAGTACAGCGACTAAGGGCGAATTCCGGAAAAGTCAAATCTCCCACACGCGGATGAACGGTTTTGCCTTGATCGGTCAATTCCATTGCCTGAATGGCTTTTAGGGCAGCTCCTGTAGCATCAAGTTTTGCGTCGTTAATGTCCATCGGTTGACGCACTGAACCAACCGCGTAAATTCCGGTTCGGCGGGTTTCATAAGGAAAGCAGATGAAATGAGAATCCGGATAGCCGTATTTGAGTTCCGGAAGGTCAGGTCCCTGGCGGTACTGTAGATTCAAAGCGGACTCGCCTTTCATCGTCGAAGGCACTTGACCAACCGCCAAAACAACCAAATCCATTTCCATTGTAACGGGTTCGCCAAACAACGTATTGTCCACATCGATCGCGATATTTTTGCTCTCGGTTTCATTAACTCCGACCACGTCACCCTGAGTCAGGAAAACACCCGGATCATCCTGACGTGTACGGTAAAAATCTTCATAAAGTCCGGGTGTGCGCATATCCCGATAAATGATGTGTGCCTTTGCATCCGGATTTTTCTCACGGATATACTCCGCCTGTTTAAGGGAATCCATGCAGCAGGTTCCAGAACAATAAGGCAAATGCTCCGGAGTTCTCGAACCCGAGCATTGAATGAATCCGATGTTCAACGCAGGTGTTCCATCTTTGCGCTGAATATTTCCGGATTTGGCCATTTGTTCAAATTCGGCACTGCTGATAACGTTTTCATACTGAATCCCCAATTCAGTGAGTTTTTCGGCATCATACGGATGAGAGCCAGTGGCCAAGATGATCGCCCCGCTTTTAAATTTTTTAATCTCGCCGTCCGTGTTTAACTTCACTTGAAATTCTCCTGGCTGACCGGAAATGGAAACCACAAAAGATGAAGCATGAACGGTGATTAAATCGTTACCTGCAACAGCAGAAACAGCTTCGGGAATGGAGTTCATTTCCGGATCGCGGAACGGTGCCTGTGCCGGAATGAGCTTGTATTCGTCCAAAGAGAATCCGCCCAAATGATCTTCTTTTTCCACCAAATCAACGGAATATCCTGCATTTGCAGCTTCCATTGCAGCAGTCATTCCGCTCACGCCTCCTCCGATTACCAACAGATTTTTAGAGGTGTCCTGTTCAAATGCTTCTGAAATTCCATGCTTTTTAATTTTTGCATAGTACATTTGGAGGTATTCTTCTCCGGCCAACTGCGTGTCTTCATCGAACTCGCCGTTTTCATCTTTTGTTTTTTGTGTCCATGCCACATATTCACGAATCGGCGCACGCACCACGAGGCTGTCGTCGCCCATATCAAAGGTCGCTTCGTGGTAACGCTGCGAACAGGCGGCAATCATAAAACGGTTCACGCCTTCGTTTTTCTGATCCTCCTTCATCATCTGCACACCTTCTTCACTGCAGAGAAACGGATGTGTTTTGGCCACAGGAGCCTTGCATTCTTTGCCGGCAACTTTTACTAGTTCATCGACATCAAGAGCCTGATCTATATCGCAACCGGAACAAACATAAACTCCAATTTTGCTCTCCATCAATTCACCCCCATTTCGATTTGTATAGCTTTCAAAGCAGTTCCAGTTGAATCCTGAATTGAACTATTTACATCAACCGGGCGTTTGGCAACTCCGGCAGAAAAAATTCCGTGTTGTTGTAATTCTACAGGCACAAATCCATATTCATCCAAGGTAATTCCGGCGACTTGTGCTTGACCTTTCAGGTTTGGCTCCATTCCGGTAGCCAGCACGACCATGTCCACTTCAAGATGGACTTTGCCCAACTTGAGAATATCTTCTGCCTCAACCAAGACTCCTCCTTCTTTGCTGGCAACAATCTTGGCAACTTTCCCTTTGATCATATTCACGTTAGGTTCTGCCTGTACTTTCGCTACAAAATCTTCGTACTTTCCGGGAGTACGGATGTCGATGTAAAAAATATGAACCTTAGCCTTCGGATTTTGCTCCAGGACATATTTTGCGTGCTTCAGCGAACCGAGACAGCAAATTGAGGAACAATAAGGTAGGTGGTTTTCGTCTCTGGAACCGGCGCACTGTACAAAGACTACGCTTTCTACCGGCTTCTGGTCTGATGGGCGTAAAATTTTACCTTTGGTGGGTCCGCTGACGGAGGCAAGTCGTTCCATCATGATATTGTTAATAACATTTGGAACGTTGGAAAAACCCATGTTGGTGAGTTTCGAGGCATCATAAGGTTTCCAGCCGGTTGCTACCACGACCGAGGCGACTTCAAGTTCTATTTCCTGCGTCTTCATATCAAGATCGATCGCACCGTACTTGCAGGCCTCCACACATTCGCTGCATCCCGGTACACAGGCCGGACGGTCAATCACGTATCTGGGAGGATAGGCCATTTTGTTGGGCAGGAAAATCGCTTTGGTTTTGTCCATTCCTGCATTGAAATCGTTGCTTCTATCGGATGGACAAACCGCAGTGCAGTGGTCACAGGCCACACATTTTTCATTCACAAAAGTTGGATTTTTCCGGACTTTGATTTTGAAATTACTTGCTTCTCCGGAAACCGAAAGGACTTCAGAATTGGTGTAAACTTGAACACGCGGATTGGCACGCAAACGTCTGTAATTAATTTCAAGTCCGCAGGTTGGAGGGCAAAGTTTTGGAAAATACTGATGGAATCCGGAAACGCGCCCGCCGAGTGTAGGGGATTTTTCGACTAGGATCACATCCCGGCCAACCTCAGAGGCCTCAAGGGCCGTCGTGATACCGCTGATTCCACCACCGATCACCAATATTTTACCTTGCTCTTTCATTAACTTATCCCTGTATTAGATGTTTTAAACTTAAGTGGAAACTTTGGCACATGCATAGTACAGGATCGCTAAATCGGCAGGATAATTTTATTAGAAAAAATTCTGAAAATTATATCCAGGTGGATTGAATAAGGGGATCTCCCATCAGGAAAGATTTAACTTAAGGAACCAACTGGTGATATTCCCGTTTGAACACATTCCACTCACCAGATTCCTTGTCATAAGTTGAATTTACAAAACATTTCCAGTTTTCATCATCAATAGCTAGGTGGTCTCCTCTGTAGTAATAACCTGGATAACGAGTTTCTTCACGGAAATGAATGTGGCGTGCGTGCGCCTCTCCAGCAAGAATACGGTGAAAATTTTCCCAGGCGCGAAGCAATTCATGAAGATTTTCAGCGCACATGTGGTAGGAGTCCTCCTTGAGCAGACCCAAATAGTAGAAACCTTCTTCGAGCATGTATTTACTCGTCATGTACCATGTTCCAACACCGCCTACGTATTCATCCATTATTTTTTGGAGTCTTTGCTGCAACATAGCAGGACGAATGTAATGAGGGTTGATATTTGGGTCAGTCGTATATCCACTGAATTTGCCCCAGGTTTCCATGGGCATGAAGATTTCTTTTGCTAGATCTTCAGGGTCCTCTATGAATTCTACGGTCTCATCCTTATGGTCCATGCAGTATGCCGCCATCATCTTTCCAACAATTCTGCCTTCTGTGTGGGATCCTGAAGAGAATTTGTGTCCCGAAGCTCCTACTCCATCACCGGCAGTAAACAAACCGTTGATTGTGGTCATACGATTATATCCCCAGTGCCACTCTTCCGGTCCAAAATCACCAGGCCCACTTGTCCATAATCCTGCACAACCAGCATGGGAACCAAGTAGATAAGGTTCTGAAGGCATCAGCTCTGAAGGGACTTGATCCGGTTCCATGTTGTTAGCTGCCCAGACGCCAGCCTGAGTAATCGTCATGTCAAGGAAATCTTCCCACGCCTCTGCTTCCAAATGTTTGATTTCCTTTTTAGACATTGTCTCAGCGGCAGCCTGCAAAGCCTTGTCAGTGTGAATCTTAATTGGTCCTTTTCCAGCCTTCATGTCAATCATCATCATATGATTACGCATGCAAGTACCCATTGAATCAACATACTTTCCGTACAATTTCCTGCTTTCTTCTTTATTGGTCTCCTGATAGTCTTCACCTAGTGCATTGGTGGCCTTTGCCTTAAACAGAAGGAACCAAGCACCCACAGGACCATAGCCATCCTTAAAACGTGCTGGAACGAATCTGTTTTCCATCATCGTCATTTCAGCGCCTATTTCAGCAGCCATTGCATATGTTGATCCACTATTCCAGACAGGGAACCATGCTCTACCCTGTCCCTCTCCTGTAGCGCGAGTTTTAAAAACGTTCACGCAACCACCAGCAGCAAGGAGTCCAGTTCTGCACTTAAAAACGTGAAGCTTCTTCTCCCTGACACTAAAGCCAACTGCACCTGCTATTCTCTTTGGATCATTTTTATCGGAGAGAAGCTTAACAATGAAAACACGTTCAAAGTGATTTTTATCTACTCCGGTTTTTTCCCTGTTGTTAGCTAGTGCTAATTTACCAGCTTCTGCTACTATAACCTTGTATGATTCTCCATTGATCATAATCTGCCATCTTCCAGAACGAACCGGGCTCCCACCATCTCTCAAAGGAGGCATCTCATTTCTTTGTGAAGTAAAGCCATCGATTCGGTTACCCTCTTCATCTTTCTTCCATATAGGGAGGCCCCAGTCCTCAAACAAATGGACTGAGTCATCAACTAGGCGCCCAACGTCATAAACAAGATCTTCTCTTATAATTCCCATTAAATCATTACGAACATAGCGAACGTAATCCTCTGCTGTATTTTCTTGTCCTATGTATGTGTTAATAGCTGAAAGTCCCATTGCTACTGCACCACTTCGGTCCGTTGCAGCTTTGTCAACCATGGTGATTCTCAATCCCTGCGGAGTGGCCCAGCGATCACATTCAAAAGCACAACCGCATGCGGCCATTCCTCCACCGATGATCAGGATATCAGTTTCATGTACTTCTATTTCAGGTTTTTCCGAATGTTCAAAATTGTTTACTTTGGATTCAAGCATTTTTTCTCTTTTTAAAGTTTAGATTTTTTATGAAGAATTTAAGCAGGAACGGGAAGTTGACTCCCTTTTGCCTGGTGAGTGAAAAATCCCTGATCTTTGATCTTTGATAAGTCTGCCTCAGCGGTCCCTTCACCTGCAAAAATATCAACCTCTCCAGGGTTTACAGTTCTGGTAGGAAATTTAAAACGTTTTATAGTTCCGTTTCTGAATTTTACTGTCCACATAATGCTGTCTGATCCAGGCAATGGTATGACAGATCCTCCCAGAGGAGCGAAGTCGGCATAACAGCGAATTTCAATCGCCTGTTGAGGGCAAATTTTGACACAGCTGTAACATTCCCAACACTGTTGAGGTTCCTGGTTGACTGCTTTTCTTGTGTCTTTATTCAAAGTCATCAGATCATGAGGGCAAATATACATACACGCAGTTTTGTCCTGACCTTGACAACCGTCGCATTTTTCAGTGATTACAAAGCTTGGCATTATTAATCTCTATGTGGATTCAAATTTGATTGTTATAAAGTACGTTAAAAATTTGTTAAATGTACTGTGTTTTTTCTTATTTATTAATACAGTTGATCAAAACTTGGGAAAAAGTTTACTTAAAATCCATTAATCATTCTCAATAATTCAATATAAAAGATTCCTTCAATTAAAATTAAATCAGACCAGATCTATAGCATTAATGATTAAATTACAAATACTCCATATTTTTTAAAAATATAAAGTTTTGTTGACCAAAACAAAATCAATATTTATGTTCTAAAAGTCATTCTCACACTTACATTTTACAATTATTTTGAAGCTTGTCAAAATAAATTATCATCTCTTTACTGAAATACATATCTTTTTCAAATCAATTGTAGAAAAAGGCATTCTGGAGATCAGAATTTTTATATCAGGGGGACAAAGGAAAAAAGGCCGTGAGAGCTGGTTTGAAAATGTTCCGGGGAGGTTTTACATAACTTGATCATCTCGCAGCCGTGCGTAGCACCAACTGGAGCAACGAGGAATCCTCCAACGGCAAGCTGATCTTTCAGTTGCGGTGGAACTTGATAAGCAGCCGCAGTTACTATTATTCTGTCATAAGGTGCAAGCCTAGCGCAGCCCTTTTTCCCGTCACCCGCAATGACTACGACATTTTCCAGACCGGCCAGTTTTAAATTTTCACGAGCCAGTTCCGCAAGTTTCTCGTGCCGCTCCACCGTTACGACCGTTCCTGCCAGCTTGGCGAGCAGGGCCGCGTTGTATCCGCTTCCCGTACCAATTTCGAGAACACGCTGTCCTGGAAGTACATCCAGTAACTGGAGCATCAGAATGACAGTGGTTGGTTGGGAAATGGTTTGTCCGCAGAAAATCGGCAGAGGGTGATCTGCATAGGACTCATCCCGAAAAGAACGTTCGACGAACAGTTCCCGCGGCACCTCCAGAAAGGCATCCAGTACCGAATCATTACTAATCATCCGGCTGTTTTTCCAGTAAGCGTACAGGCGCTGTTTCTCTTGTTCGAGATCAGTGTTTAGTTTTTGTTCGGTCTTTTCTAAGAAAACTGCCATTTCCAAACCGAATCACAAAAGGTATGAGTATTCGATCATCGAGCATCCCGGTGTCTGAATCAAAATTTTTAGAAACAGGCGATAATCAATCCATTCTGGCTAAAGCGGACTTTCTTTAAACCACCGGATTGCCGACAAACAAGTTGCGCAGTAATTTACGTGAAAGGTCCAGTGGTATGATTGTAATAGCAAAGGCTAGCACGTAAAACCACTCCTCCAAAGTCAAGCCGACTGTACGCAAAACTTCTCCTCCGAAATAAGTAAATGATGTTTGAAGGAAGAAAATAAGAATCACCACAACCAAAAAATTGCGATTTTCGGTGATGTGTTCAAAAAGATTTAGTCCTTCGGTTCGGGCGTTAAATTTATTGAAGTTATTTATAAAGACAAAGAAACCGAAGAAACCGGTGAGAAGTACAAGATTGAGCTCAGGATCCGGACAGCGTACCGCATCGCAGACGAATAATCCGGCAACAAAATCAGAAGTGAGAAAATAGAGACTGATTGATGCCATGAAAATTCCGTCAATCAGGATTGCCGACCACATGTCTCCGGAAATGAGTGATTCATCTTTTGGTATCGGTTTTTCGTTCATGTAACGTTTGAGAGCCGCTTCACCTGAAAAGGCAAATGCTGCCAGGGTGTCCATCACAATGTTGACCCACAAAAGTTGAGTCATGGTCAGCGGTAAATCAATACCAAAAAATGGTCCCAAAAAAGCCACTAAAATGGCGGCAACGTTGACGGTCAATTGAAAAATTAAAAATTTTCTAATTGATTTTAATAGTGTCCGCCCATAACGAACTGCATTTGTAAGTGAGATAAAATTATTATCAAGAATGACGATATCGCTTGATTCTTTTGTCATGTCAGTTCCATCTCCCATTGAGAAACCAACGTCTGCGTTTTTTACCGCTGGTGCATCATTGACTCCATCTCCGGTCATGCCGACCACCCAGTTCATGGATTTTGCCAATTTAACCAAACGGTTTTTATCCGCGGGAAGTGCACGTGCAACGACCCTCATATCCGGGAGTATTTTTATTAACTCTTCATCAGAAATTTCGCCAAGTTCTTTGGAAGTAAGAACAAGCGCTTGTTCTTTTTCTAGAATTCCGACTTCTCTGGCAATCGCTTGAGCAGTATCTTTTGCATCGCCGGTAATCATTACTACCTGTATTCCAGCTCGCCGGACTGTCTCCACTGCTGTCTTTGATTCCTTCCGCATTTCGTCACGCAGGCCGAAGATTCCCACTAAAGTCAAATCGGAAGGAAGAACATTTTCCTCACCCAAATCTTGATTTGAAACAGCCAGTCCAATGAGCCGCATTGCGCGTTCGGAAAGTCCCAGCATTTCTTCTTTGAGTTTTTCGGAATCCAGTTCGACCTTGTTACCGTCCACATCCAAATAATGTGTACATCCGGCGAGCACGATTTCTGCGGCCCCCTTGACCATAGTTAAATTTTGCGAACCTTCAACCTGTGTAGCTGAAAATTTATAAGCACTGTTAAAAGGAATATTTACCTTTACTTTTACATCATCCTGCTTGTCTAAATCTACGCCGAGGAAACGCAATAAAGCTTGTCCTGTTGGATTAGCGCCAACGATTTTCGGGTTTTCCGGATCTCCAGTATCAATCAAAGCCGGGGTATTGTTTCGCAGGGCAAAGGACACGGTTTCACGCAAATTTTCGGGAATTTCTTTGTAAGATTGTAAATGTTCAGCATTACCCAGAAGGAGCTCTGAAACTATTAATTTACCTTGAGTCAGTGTTCCTGTTTTGTCGGTAAACAGGATTGTCAGGCTTCCGGATGTTTCAATGCCGAGAAGTTTCCGCACCAGAACTTTCGCTTTGAGAAGCTTGTGCATATTCATCGAAAGCACGACTGCAATCATCATTGGCAACCCTTCTGGAACAGCTACGACAATAATGATGATTGCTAAAATAATAGCTGTCACTATATTATAAATTATTTCAGGGGGAGGTTTGCTGAAATAGATTTCCCATCCTCCGCCTTCCAGAAAAATATGATTAAACATGAATGAAAAGGCGATAAACAGCGCTCCAACATAACCAAAATGACTGATTTGCCGGCCAAGAGTTGCAAGTTTTTCCTGCAGTGGAGAGGGTCTGGTTTCCGCTGAGGTCAATTCTTTGAGTGTTGCACCATACTTTGTTTTGTCTCCAATCTCCAAAACTTTCATTACAGCTTCACCGTCCACCACCAGGGCAGCACGTAACATTTCATACTTCTCTTCTGCCTCAGAATGTTTTTCATCATCAGCACCTGTTTTTTTTACTGTTTCAGATTCACCCGTGAGTGCAGATTCATTCAATTCAATTTCTCCAGTGAGCAAATAGCCATCTGCGGGTACTGTGTCTCCAGGCTGCAGAAGAATCAAATCGTTGACTACCAGATCGTCAATTAATATTTCAATCAGTGTACTGTTACGGAAGACTTTTACTTTTACCTTTGAAGCTTCCTCAAGCAAACGCTGAAATTCATTTTCGTTACTGTATTCAGACCAGGTGGCGATCAAGGTTGCCATCACCACAGCAAACGCAATTCCTAGTCCTTCATACCACGGAGCAAATCCAATGGCGGCCAAAAAAACCGTTACTGCCAGGGCAACAATCAAAATGACAATGATCGGATCTTTTAGGTTGGTTCGCAGTTTATCAAAAAATCCCTCTGCTTCCTGCGTTGTAACAACATTCGCACCGTAAATATTTCTGGATTCAGAAACCGCATTGTCGCTTAGTCCTGGATAACTAAATCTCATTGATTGACTCTCTTGGAAAAGTTTGGGGAAATATTATACAGATTTTCATAACGGTCTAGCAAAAAGTCTGAGATACACTCAGTCATTTCAACTGTAAGAGCTGAATGATATAAGTGTAGTCGCTTTTGCAAGAGCTCTCGCCTCACTCGAAGTGACAAAGTTTTTATTAATTATTCTCTGTGGATTCTGTGACTCTGTGGTAATAATTTTTATGATTCTGTACTTTTTATGTAATCATCAGATCATAGTAATCATCTTAGGCAAGTTTGACATATAAGAGTAGTAAAAGCAAAAAATCATTTTGAAAGATATAGAATTAGGATGAAACATGGATTTACGCTGGTTGAGGTGATGTTTGCAAATGCGATGCTGCTGATTTTAGTGGCAGTATTTTCCAAATAACAGAACAGACATTTGAGCAAATACAACTCAAAACGCTCAAAAATTAACTAGCCTCCCATTTGGATGAGTGGACTCTGGCAAAGTTGAATAGCATATTAAATGTAGGAAATTACCAGGAAAATATTTCTTTGTCAGATAAGAACGCCTAACTGCATTGGCAGGTCAAACAAGTGAATCCAAACCTAATTACACAAAAACAAGTGATGCGGCTCCAAAAGTACTGGTGCAGTGGCAAACAGCGCTGAAAACACAATGATGAAAAAGCGTCAAGGTAGCCTTGAAGACAATTCCGCTTATCCTTTAATTGAAGTGATGCTTGTTTCTAGCAATCGCAACACAACGGCCTTTACTTGAATTTCATCGAATCGCGGTTCTGGAACAGCAGAAAGCAGTGTTGCGGGGTGACTTCAACGTTTCCTACTGTTACTTAAATCAGAGCTGATTCAAGCCGGTTATGCCCTTAGTTCCGGGAGTGAAATTGCTGTTGAAATTTCTACCCATTCGCTTGTCTTCAAAGCAGACCACAACAGGGACGGAGACGTTGCAGATACATGTGAAAAAATCGCTTATCGTTATGATCCGGAAACAAAAGTACTCTACCTAAAATCAAGAAATGTTGCTTACCCAACATTGATTAAATCCATTTATGGTCTTAAATTTGAAATAGCTCAAGCTCCACCTCAAACTTGCATAAAGGTATCGGTTCAAGTAATAATTGACTCACCGGAACAATAAACCGTTTTATACCAGTTTGTCTGGTGAATCTTAAATGATGGTCTAGTGAAAAGGGTGAAATCCTAATATTTTGATTTCGACCAAAGGAAAAAATTATATAATATTAGTGCAGTAGATTATACAGGATTTCTTTCTCCACTCGAAATGACACATTTTTGGGCTTTTTCAACGTTCAGTTTTAATGATAAGAAAGGAAAAAATGAAATATTTACATACTATGATCCGTGTTCAAAATCTTGATTCAACACTTGATTTTTTCATTGACAAACTTGGAATGAAAGAAGTGAGACGCAAGGAAGTCCCTGAAGGAAAATTTACCCTGGTTTTTCTGGCAGCAGATGATAAGGAATCTCAACTGGAGTTAACCTACAATTGGGACCAAAATGAACCCTACAGCGGTGGAGATAATTTTGGACATGTCGCATACTCTGTGGAAAATATTTATGATTATTGTGAGAAATTGAAAAAAAAAGGTGTAACCATTTTGCGTCCTCCAAGGGACGGAAAAATGGCATTCATCCGCAGTCCGGATCAAATATCGATTGAATTACTACAACAAGGTGACCCTCTACCTATACAGGAACCTTGGTCTTCCATGAAGAACCGGGGGAAGTGGTAGAATGAAGAAAAAAATAGAAAAGATTATTCAAGAGAAATTAATTAATCCGGTTTTACATTCCAGGGCTCCTGTTTCAGAAGTGAGTTTGGGAGTTGCGGTTGGTGTTTTTCTGGGTTTAACTCCAACTGTTGGAGTTCAAATGTATTTGGTAGCCTTTATCTGGAGTATCTACCGTTACATTTTCCGTAGACATTTTAATTTGCCGGTGGGAGTAGCAATGGTTTGGATTTCCAATCCGCTCACGATGGTGCCTCTTTATTATTTATTTTTAGTGACAGGATATTGGTTGCTTGAAACTAAAAATGTCCTTTCATATCATCATTTTGCGGACACACTTGGACGAATTTCTGAAACCGGGGGAACATGGGAAATAATAGTTGAAGGTGCACGTTTTTTATTGATTGATCTTGGCTGGCCCATGATTATCGGCGGTTTTGTTTATGCAGTTCCAGGATTTTTTATCAGCTTTTTTCTTACAAAAAGTATTGCAACATCGCACAGAAAAAGTATGGCCCGCATTGCCGGAATGAGCTACGAAGACTGGCAAACCAAAAATGAGACTCATCATTAAACGCTGTATGTCTCAGAACTCCTATAGTGTTATTGAATCTGCATTTCCAGAAGATATTATAACTTCCGGCGATTATGAATCTGCTGAAAATTTGTTAACTAAGAAGTCAATCCCCTCTGAAATTCTCGCTGAGAGTTTCTACCGTCTGGGTAACCGATTCTATTCTTCTGAAAAAAAACAGGCTGCGGAACTGGCTTGGAAAAAATCCCGTGAGCTTACAGATATTACTTCAGAATTCGCCTCTATCACTGTCCCAGTTTCCAGTCATCAGAAAAAATATTATTTGCAAACAATTGGGTCAGTTATACTTTTAATCGTCTGTATGTATGTCTTTGTCTTCACCTTTTTTCCGCGCGAACCTGAACCTTTCCAATTCACAACTTTCCGTTCTATTTCCGGGGAACTTTCTTTCTGGGATGAATGGTGGAACACAGGACGTCCGGTAACACGGTCAATGAGACAGCGGTTTGGTCCAGAGCAATTATGGCCCATGCTGCAGAGAACCTTGGAGGATCTATTTGGCACTCAAAATGATGAACTGTCTGAAGACATTCGTGAAAAATTAAAGCGCTGGCTGGAACTTTCACGGAAACCGCAATTTAGTAAGGGCCCCACTGATTATTATGCTTTGACCGGAAGAGGCTTTTTTGAGGCAAGGGAGTTTGAAGATGCACTATCAACTTTGAACGACGGGGTGCATTATGCTGAATCAACAGAACAGTTAGAGCAGTTGTATCAGGATTTGGGAACCGTCTATTATTACAAAGGATACAAGCTCCAGCCGAATGGTTTGGCAAAGTATGATTTAGATACTGTCAGGAATTCAGTTGAATCATACGAAATGGCACTGCGCTTTGGTGAAGACCCTTATTTGTACGGAAATTTGGGTTGGGGTTACTATCTGCTGGGCAATTATTCTTCCTCTATAGAAAGCAGTCTTCACTCTTTGGCCCTCAAACCGGGTTTAAATTATGCCCGTATGAATTTGGGAATTGCGCAACTAAAAAAGGGGGGTTATGAATTAGCATTTTCAGCATATGCAGCGCTTAAGCAGCACAGTCCGGGACTTGATGAATATGAAGGTGGAATCCGTGATTTACGAGAGTTACAGCAGGAATTTCCCGGACTTTATCCTTTCAGCAATTTTATAATGGGACTACTATATTTTCAGCAGGGTCGTCACGAAGAAGCACGGACTGCATGGCAAAAATTTGTCAGTCAAGATTTTTCAGAACCCTTTTGGCAGCATAGAGCACGTTTACTGTTAAAAAAAATGGAAACGGAATAACAAAAAAAGAAAAACAAAATATGCAAAAAAACATTGTTGCTGAACCTCAACTTGCTGGACAGGGAAAACAGAAAATTGAGTGGGTCAAACGCAACATGCCAATTCTGAGGCAAATTGAAGACGATTTTCGTAAGTATAAGTATTTCAGTGGTTTGCGGGTTTTGGTCTGCATTCACCTGGAAGCTAAAACCGCATATTTAGCACAGGTTTTTGCTGCAGGTGGAGCAGAGGTGGCGGTTACAGGCAGCAATCCACATTCAACTAAGGACGACGTTGTGGCTGCACTGGCCGAGGAAGGAATGTACGTTTATGCCCGCTATGGAGCGACACCGGAAGAGATGCGGCAGTATATGAACCGGGCACTCGATGTTCGGCCGAATATTATGATTGACGATGGGGGTGATATTGCTGAATTACTGCATACGGAACGTCAGGAACTGCTTCCGGAAGTGCTGGGTGCTTGCGAAGAAACCACTACCGGGGTTTTGCGTGCCAAAGCCAGGGCAAAAGCAGGAGTACTTGAATTTCCAGTTGTTTTGATCAACGACGCCCGCTGTAAATATCTGTTTGACAACTATCACGGCACAGGACAATCAGTTTGGGACGGAGTAGTGCGAACCACAAATTTGGTGGTCAGCGGGAAAACGGTGGTGATTATCGGTTACGGCTGGTGTGGTAAAGGTTGTGCTGAACGAGCTCAGGGTTTGGGAGCAAATGTGATTGTTTGTGAAGTGGATCCGATAAAGGCAGCCGATGCCATGATGCACGGATTACGGGTGATGCCCCTGAATCAAGCCGTACTGGAAGGTGATATTATTTTGACCGTTACAGGTGGAAAACATGTCATCCGCCAGGAACATTATGAATGCATGAAGGACGGAGTAATTCTTGCCAATGCCGGACATTTCAAAATCGAATTCGATTTGGATACTTTGCTAAAAATATCCGTGGAACAAAAAGAAATGCGTCACAATATTACCGGTTTTTTGATGGCTAACGGACGCTGGCTTAATCTGCTCGGAGACGGAAATCTGGTAAATATCGCCTGTGCCGACGGTCATCCTGCGGAAATCATGGATACCAGTTTTGCTCTACAGGCTCTGTCCGGGAAATATGTGGCGCTTCATCATGAGGATTTGCACAAAGATGTATATCGGGTTCCGGATGAAATTGACGAAGAAGTTGCCAGACTCAAACTTAAAGGTTCTGGCGTTTCCATTGACGAGTTGCTTCCGGAACAAAAAGCGTATCTGGAAAGTTGGGAAGATTGATATAAATCGAGTCCCTATAATTATAAAAATAATTATGAGATGGTTTTGTTGAGTGCAGATCTTGCTCTTATGCCATTGAGACTTTAATGTTGTCTGCATATAA